>NZ_JBECOT010000017.1:0-76118 GCF_040104395.1 Pseudoalteromonas sp. BZA4 | reverse complement strand
TGATACGTGATACGTGATACGTGATACGTGATACGTGATACGTGATACGTGATACGTGATACGTGATACGTGATACGTGATACGTGATACGTGATACGTGATACGTGATACGTGATACGTGATACGTGATACGTTGTCAGTATAAGTAAATAGTAAGGTGTAATGTAAAGACTTATTTAATCATTTGTTTGAGGAAAACAAATGGCGGAGTGGACGGGACTCGAACCCGCGACCCCCGGCGTGACAGGCCGGTATTCTAACCAACTGAACTACCACTCCGCAGTGGTATGTGCATGGGGTAATGCACTTAATTTGTTTATGATATCAAATGGCGGAGTGGACGGGACTCGAACCCGCGACCCCCGGCGTGACAGGCCGGTATTCTAACCAACTGAACTACCACTCCGCAGAGATATCATTGTTATTACTTAATTTGTTGGCGGAGTGGACGGGACTCGAACCCGCGACCCCCGGCGTGACAGGCCGGTATTCTAACCAACTGAACTACCACTCCGCGATACAAATTTTGTAATAAAATAGCGTTTAAATAGTGGCGGAGTGGACGGGACTCGAACCCGCGACCCCCGGCGTGACAGGCCGGTATTCTAACCAACTGAACTACCACTCCGCAGTATCTAATGCTATTTATTTTTCCTATTGGCGGAGTGGACGGGACTCGAACCCGCGACCCCCGGCGTGACAGGCCGGTATTCTAACCAACTGAACTACCACTCCGCAAAGGAAAATGTTTTACAACCATAAGTTGTGTAAGTAATTGGCGGAGTGGACGGGACTCGAACCCGCGACCCCCGGCGTGACAGGCCGGTATTCTAACCAACTGAACTACCACTCCAGCGCATACTTACAAATTGTCGAAAATTGGCGGAGTGGACGGGACTCGAACCCGCGACCCCCGGCGTGACAGGCCGGTATTCTAACCAACTGAACTACCACTCCACATTTTCGTTGCTGACTGAGTCTCCCCTGACAGCGGCGTGAATAATACGAATCACCCTCTGGTTCGTCAAGGGGTTTTTTGTATTTTTACAGGTTTTTTAGTCATCTGACATCGAAAGGTTTAAAATTTCACCTGATTTGTCATTTTTTGAGCCATTTTTGCCAACTTCATTTTCATTTGTTGCTTGCTCATCATTTTCGGTTTGATTTTTTTTCTTTAAAAACGGTAAAGAAATTTTAAATTTCAGCGGTTTCTTCTGAACAAAAATTCTAATTGCCAGCCAACCTAATAAAAGGACGGTTAAATTTCCAACAACAATTAAGGTCACCATGAGCATGGTGGACGCTTTTTGTTCTTCTTCAAGAATTCGTTGTTGCTCTGCTTGCGCTTCTAAATCGATTTCAGGGCGAACAATTTCTGGTACAGCTTCAATTGGTCGCTCAATTTCAAATTTATAAGTCGGTAACGTTGCCATAAATTCACGGTCATTTATGTTGCTACCAAATACAGAGAGCTCAATACTGTATCGTCCCCAATCATAATTTTTAATTGCAAGCTCTCGTGTTTGCGATTTATCAGCATCTAAAGAGAACATTTGCTCTTCATTATTGGGGTAATATATTTTTCCTTGAATAAGTACAGTTTCTGGTTTGACGATTTCAGGATTTAGCGAGATTGTTAAAATGTGGTCATCTTCATCTTGCTCAGCAAGTGCTACTTCATAATCAAAAGGCGGCTCATGCACCACAATTGGCTTTTGTACTACAGTACGCTTTAATATAGGCGTTTCTATATATAGCTCTGGTTGCCACTCTCCTGCCGGAAAGACCAGCTTAAACTCACCGGTAAACACACCATCAAGCGGACGCTCATCAAAGCCGCGGCCATCATCTCTAAAGTCAGTAACACTTTGCGTGCCCGCACCAAAGTTTGCGTAATCACTATTATTAGTGCTGACAAAATCAACGTGCAAACTTATCACATCGCGAAACTGACCAACTTCTATTGGTTCACCATCATTTAATACACGGCCAGTCAGCTTTACTGTTTCACCACGAAACAGCATAGGCGGGAGTGGATCAACATTAAGCTCTATTTCACCTAGCACCATAATACGGCTATCTGGCAAGATACTGCCGACCACTTGCCAAGGGCCAGGCATAGGGTTGCTAATGGTGATCAGGTCATAGCTCAGTTCATCATGCCAGTCGAGGTCATCATTGTTTACTGAGTCAGTAGCGTAATACTTAGTGCCGTCAGGGCGTACTAAAACAACGGCAGGAGCACCGCGTTTACGAAAGAAGAGTAAGGTTACTTTATCGACTTTATGGTCAATACGAAAACGGTTCTCTAGCAGGGGAATTTCATTTTGCACCCCATCACGTTCTAATGGGGTTATTTTATCTTGCTCGTTGGCAAATCCCGCTAAGGGAATTAAACACACTAATCCTGCTAGTAGTTGTTTTCTCATTTTATTACCTTATTCTGCACGCCACAGGCATTGGCCACCCTTTGCAACCAAGTCTAAACGCTCTTCGTGAGCGGCGTGCTCTTGTTCTGTTGCTCTTAATACCACAAGCGGTGCTCTATCAGCACTTAGTCGGCGAATACCACCAGCTTGTTGAGTTGAGCCTTCATCTTTATTTTGATTAAGATTCAGCTTTACTTGCCCACCCGTCATCGACAGGTAAACATCGGCTAAGATCTCAGAATCCAGTAAAGCGCCGTGTAACGTACGCTTTGAGTTATCAATATCGTAACGACGGCAAAGTGCATCAAGGTTATTCTTTTGACCTGGGTGCAAGTCACGCGCCATTTTTAAAGTATCAAGTACAGTACATACATCGGCAGTATTCGGAAAACCTTGATTTAACAATGCAAACTCATTATCCATGTGGCCGATATCGAACGCTGCGTTATGAATAACAAGCTCAGCGCCACGAATATACTCTAAAAACTCATGGGCAATTTGGTGGTACAGGGGTTTATCACGCAAAAATTCATTGGTGATACCGTGAACGTCTATTGCTTCTTCTTCTATTTCACGTTGTGGATTGATATACACATGAAAGTTGTTGCCAGTAAGACGGCGATTTACAAGTTCAACACAACCGATTTCAATAATGCGGTGGCCTTGCTTTGGGTCAATACCCGTGGTTTCTGTATCTAAAACTATTTGTCTATGTGCCATATCGTCTTAAGCCTGACTCTGGTATCTTTCTAAATTCACTTTATTGTACACAATATCAAGGTAAAACAGTGCAGAAAACCGTAGAGATTTACACCGATGGATCATGTTTAGGAAATCCAGGGCCTGGAGGGTATGGCATCGTGATGCGATACAACGGCCACGAAAAGCAGTTAAGTCAAGGCTACACCCTAACAACAAATAATCGGATGGAAATGCTCGCAGCTATCGTTGCACTAGAAACCCTCACCCGCTCTTGTCACGTCATTCTGACGACCGATAGCCAATATGTGAAACAAGGCATTGAGTCATGGGTTGAAAATTGGAAAAAGCGCGGCTGGAAAACCGCTGCTAAAAAACCAGTTAAGAATGTCGATTTATGGAAACGACTCGATGCTGCCTGCCAACAACACGAGGTAGAGTGGCGTTGGGTAAAAGGCCATAGCGGCAATAAATACAATGAGATTGTTGACGATCTAGCCCGCGAAGCAGCTGGCAGCGATCAATTACTTGAAGACACAGGTTACGACGGTAATTAAAAGCCCCTTGAAATAAACTTGGCGCAGGCCGTTTTATAATTTTGTTATATATTATAAGATTTGGCTATAAATAAATATAAAGGATTCATTATGGCTCTGCGCATTCACTCTTTTTTTCATCAACAAAGTGCCACCCTCTGTTACTTAGTCAGTTGCGAAAACACTAAACAGTGCTTGCTGATTGATGCGCCAGCTGATTTTGATATGCCAAGTGGTGAGTTAAGTTTTACCACCGCCAATGAGATCATCAACTATATAAAGACTGAGCAGCTGACACTACAATGGCTCCTTGAAACTCATGCCCATGCTGACCATATCACTGCAGCAAGTTACATAAAGCAGCAATTACAAGACACACACCCTTGTAAACTCGGCACGGGTGAAGGGATCACACAAGTGCAACAACACTTTAGCCAACTTTATAATCTTGATATGCCATGTAATGGTGAACCTTTTGATGCTTTATTTGCTGATAAAGCACAATTTCAGTTAGGTGATTACATAGTAGATGTGATTGCCACACCGGGCCATACCCCTGACAGCGTGTGTTTTCACATTGATGGCAATGTATTTGTTGGTGACACCTTCTTTATGCCAGACAGTGGCACAGCCCGCTGTGATTTCCCAGGAGGCAGTGCCGGTGAGTTATATGACTCACTACAGCGAATTTTAGCTTTTCCTGACGATACCGTACTTTGGATGTGTCATGACTATCAACCAGATGGCCGCCCTCTTGCGAACAAAAACACAGTGAAAGAGCAGCGTGAGCAAAACATTCATTTAAAAGGGGATAAACAAAGCTTTATTGCGACTCGGGAAGGCCGCGATGCAACCTTGGCAGTACCAAAGCTGTTGCACCCTTCTATTCAATTAAATATTCGTGCAGGTCAGTATCCAAGCAAAACGGATACTCAACAACACTATTTAGCTATCCCGCTCACAGTGCTGCTTTGATGTTTGCCTGAGCCCAGCTCCTTTCACTGGCGAAAATTGCGGCCTTGCATGCCATTTAGGTTTAATTGGTGTCAGCGGGGCCACACGTTTTCGAGCCACCAGCATATACACACTGCCCATTGGCTTTAAATATTGCTGGCCAAAGCTGCGCCACGCCGCAAAACGTGACAAACGGTTGCCTCGTGCAAGCGATGAATGGATAAATCGCTCGTCCGAAATAATCTCAAAGCCTAATAGATTCAACCAGTCTTTTACTCGTGATGGCGTAAAAAAGCGCCCTGTCCAAGGTAACTTTTGGCGACTAAAAGGTAAAAGCTGCGCCAAGCCACACAAGCTAAACGGGTTAAAGCCCGTGATCACCAGATAGCCACCGGGAATTAAAGTACGATGTGCTTCGCGTAAGATGTGGTGTGGATCAGAATGATATTCTAAGCAATGCGACAATATGCAAGCATCAACACTGTGCTCATAAAAAGGTAACTCGTCTACATCAGCAATAACACCAGTAAAAAGCCCCTGCTCTGCGACACAAACTTGGTGCTTAATAGGACTTTCACTGGTGGCCAGCTCTCCACTTAAATTACCAAGTTTGAGCATGTGATAGCCAAACATGCGTGGCAGCCATGGCGTTAGCTTACGTTCAATTTCAGCACGTAAATAGTCACCATGAGGGAACTGCTGCCAAGTGTATGGCTTAGGACCTTCTTGAAAACTAAGGGCTGGTTTCATTTTCTGAGCTCGTTATACTGTGTGTTAACTGTCACTTTATAGAGCAATTAAACATGGTGCAAGTTAAAGCAATTAAAGCCTTTTCTGATAATTACATTTGGTGCATCAGCAGTGAAGCTGAGCAAACAGCCTGGGTCGTCGACCCCGGTCAAGCAGAGCCTGTTTTAAACTATCTGAGCGAACATAACTTAACACTTAGCGGTATCTTGATTACTCACCACCATTATGATCATACCGATGGTGTGGCTGCACTGGTTAAGGAATTTCGTGATATTCCTGTTTATGGGCCAAGACATAGCCCTTTTAAAGGTATTACTCATGGCGTCTCAGAAGCGGATAAAGTCACTGTGTATGATTACACCTTTACCGTGCTTGCGACACCTGGTCATACCCTAGACCATATTTGTTACATTAACGACGAATTAAGTTTTACTGGCGACACCTTATTCAGTGCTGGCTGCGGACGATTATTCGAAGGCAGCGCAGAACAAATGTGGCACTCGTTATGTAAACTAAGAGCCCTGCCAGATGAGTGTAAAATCTACTGCACCCATGAATACACGCAAGCCAACTTAGCCTTCGCAAAAGCCGTTGAACCAAACAATGAGTACTTACTCAGCTACAGTGATGAAGTTGATACTCTGCGCGCCAAAGACGAAATAAGCTTGCCAACCCAGTTAGGCGTGGAAAAACAAATAAATCCATTTTTACGTAGCAATATAGCAACAATCACCGATGAGCTTCCTGATGAGCTAAAAATTAATTTGGATCTGAATGAACCTTGGCAACGCTTTGCAGGTCTCAGAGCCTGGAAAGATAACTTTTAAAAAAACGTAAACGCCGGTAGTTACAATTTTGTATATTTAGATCAGCATCTTGCAATAATAAGCTGACATTAACTGGTCATAAAGTGGCAATATGTTCTCAGAGCAGGTAATATTCGCCGAGTTTTTTTACCTGATGTATGGGTATATATGTATAAGTCTCCTTTAGTTTTATCACTTGCGCTGATTTTAAGTGGCTGTCAATTAACAGCTTCTGATTCAGCAAGTACAGATGTTGCAAGCAATAATGTTGAGCAACAATTAGACGGCGCAAGTCCGAGCGATATCAATGATGCATTGATGATTAACGCTCAATATCAACAATTAACCGATATTGATGAGCCGCCTCCTGTATTTGATGATGTATGGGAGCGTATTCGCTATCAGCTTTCGATTGATGTGCCACAAAACCGCCCAGTTGTTGCTGAACGTAACTATTATGCACGTCATCAGGCCTATTTAGATCGTATCTCTAAACGCGCTGAGCCTTACCTATACTTTATTGTAGAAGAAGTCGAAAAGCGTCAAATGCCAATCGAAATTGCGCTTTTACCTATTGTAGAAAGTGCGTTTGACCCATTTGGTTATTCACATCGCAGTGCTTCTGGCATCTGGCAATTTATGCCACAAACTGGTGAGCGTTTCGATTTAAAACAGAACTGGTGGTATGACGGTCGCCGTGACATTGTACAATCGACCCGTGCAGCGCTAGATTACTTATCATATTTACACAAAACCTTAGAAGGCGATTGGCTAAATGCCATTGCAGCCTATAACTCAGGTGAAGGTCGTTTACTGCGTGCCATTAAAAAGAACCGTAAAAAGCATTTACCAACGGATTTTTGGTCACTTGATTTACCAAGAGAGACCACTGCCTACGTACCTAAGCTGTTAGCGCTGTCTGATCTAGTAAAGCGTAGTGACGAATTTGGTGTTAAGTGGCAGCCAATAATTAATGCTCAAGTCGTTGAAGCAGTTAATGTAGGAAGTCAAATTGACTTAGCACTTGCCGCTGACATGGCAGGTATTAGCTTAACAGAGCTTTATCGTTTAAACCCTGGCTTCAATCGCTGGGCGACAGATCCAAACGGCCCACACTTTTTATTATTACCATCTGATAAAGTTGAAGCGTTTACTGACAAGCTAGCTAAAACAGAGCAAAAAGACCGCCTACGCTGGCAGCAATATGTTGTTGCACGAGGTGACAGTTTATCTGTGATTGCGAAGAAGTTTTCAACAAGCACAAACGCGATTAAAACCCTGAATAAGCTTTCATCGAATACTATTCGTGTTGGTCAGCAATTACTTGTGCCACTGAGCGATGGGGAGATTAATAGCCAGCATTTACCAAAATCAGTACGTATGGCGGCTAATAAAGCAACACGTAAAAAACTTAGCCATAAAGTCGCCAGTGGCGATACATTGTGGGATATCAGCCGTGAGTACGATGTGACCATAGCTGAACTTGCAACATGGAATAAGCTGAAAAAAGACGCGGTACTGCGTGTTGGTCAAAAGCTAACTGTGTATAAACAGGAAAAGTCACAACTTGCTGCTACACAAATCAAAGAGCGCACCATTACCTATAAAGTTCGTCGTGGTGACTCGTTAGCGCGCATTGCTGCTAAGTTTAATGTGTCTGTAGAAGATATTATTAAATGGAACTCATTAGCTGGGCAAAAATACATTCAACCTGGGCAAAAGCTTAAATTAAAGGTTGATGTTCGAAGCGCTTAATTGCTTCATCCAATATCAAAAAAAGAGCGCCTAATGGCGCTCTTTGTCTCTCTCATTTAGTATTTATGCTTCAATGCCCATAAGTGTAATAACTCATTGGCAATGGTCGCTGCGGCAATCGCCGTTAATTCACTTTGGTCATAGGATGGCGACACTTCAACCACATCCATACCGACAATATTAATGCCCTTCAATGCTCGAAGTACTTTAAGTACTTTATCGCTGGTTAAGCCACCACACACTGGAGTGCCTGTCCCTGGAGCAAATGCTGGATCAAGGCAGTCAATATCAAAGGTTAAGTACACAGGTAAGTCACCGATGCGCGCTTTGATTTGCTCTGCGATATCTTGCGCTGGCAAATCATTGGCTGCCATTGCGTCAATCACCGCAAACTCATGTTTGCTTTGATCAAAATCAGTACGAATACCAATTTGAATACTGTGATCAACATCAATAAGCCCTTCCATCGGCGCATGATAAAACATGGTGCCGTGATCATAGCGCGAACCATTGCTGTAAGTATCTGTGTGGGCATCAAAATGCACTAATGCCATTTTACCGTGCTGCTTAGCGTGAGCACGTAGTAATGGCAAAGTCACAAAGTGGTCGCCACCTAAACCCAATAATGTTTTACCTTGACGAAGTATTTGCTCAGCCGCTAATTCTAACTGCGCGGTAAAATATTCTGGGTCGCCTACTGGGTAAGTAAAATCACCCGCATCAGCTAATTTTAAACGCTCAAACAACGGAAACGTCCACGGGTACTTGGTTTCTTCCCATGCCAGGTGCACTGAGGCACGACGAATTGCGTCAGGGCCTAAACGTGCACCTGGGCGACCTGAGGTCGCCAAATCAAAGGGTAAACCTAACACCACTACATCGGCATCGATTGCTGTGATGTTTTGCACCATCGGCTGACGTAAAAACGTCATGCCGTTTGAATACAATGAATGATCTGTGTGGTCAAACAATGTCGACATTGCTTATAACTCTTCTAAATAAGTGTAACCATTTAAGCCAGTTTGCAGCTCATCTAAAACGCTTTGCTGCTCAGTTTCTGGCAATTTAGCAGCCACCAGCTGGGCGTAAGATTGCTGGAAGCTTTCTACATCTAAATGTACGTAACGCATCATGTCTGCAACGGTATCACCTTCGTTAACTTCAGTGATTTGCGCCTGACCTTGCTCATCCATTTTTATAATTGCACTGTGTGTGTCGCCAAATAAGTTGTGCATATCACCTAAAATCTCCTGATAAGCACCCACTAAGAAAAAGCCCATTAAGTAAGGTTTTTCTTCGCTAAATGCTGGCACAGGTAATGTGCTTTCAATACCTTGACCGTCTACATAATGCTCCATAGCACCATCTGAATCGCACGTAATATCAAGTAACACGGCGCGTTTTTGTGGTGCTTCTGTTAAACCACTTAATGGTAGAACAGGAAACACTTGGTCAATACCCCATGCATCCGGTAATGACTGGAATAATGAAAAGTTCACAAAAAACTTATCTGCTAAACGCGCATTTAATTCATCAATAATCGGGCGATGAAAACGATTTTTGTTATCCATATGTTTGTTAAGTTCATAACATACACGTAAGTTAACTTGCTCCGCCCATGCTCGCTCTGTTAAATCTAACAAACCAAGTGCAAATTGGTTATGTGCTTCGGCTAAATCGCCTTGGCTATCATGATAAATTTCGATTAATGCACGGTCGTCATTGTCATCACTTAACTGTTGCCATGATGTCCACATGTTTTTTAATAAAAGTGGTGCATCAGCGGCTGGCGCTTGAATGTCTTCTGGTACATAGCTTTCGGTGCCGATAACATTCGAGATCAATACAGCATGGTGCGCTGTTAACGCACGACCTGATTCAGAAATTATGCGCGGCATTGGCTGCTCATATAACTTACAGGTATCACCAATGGTGTATACGATGTTATTAGCGTATTCACTTAGGCTGTAGTTCATTGAGTTATGAGACTGGCTGCGTGTACCGTCGTAATCTACCGCTAAACCGCCACCCACATCTAAGCAATCAATTTGTGCACCTAACTTGCGTAACTCACAGTAAAAACGCGCAGCTTCACTCACACCTAAGCGAACATCGCGAATGTTTGCCATTTGCGAGCCAAGGTGAAAGTGTACAAGTTGGATCAGATCGAGTTGATCAGACGCTTTTAAACGATTAACCACACTGAGTACTTGCGATGCCGACAAACCAAATTTTGATTTTTCGCCACCACTTGCTTGCCACTTGCCCTTACCTTGCGACGCTAAACGTACACGAATACCAATGCGTGGCTTTACGTTTAACTCTTTAGCTTGGCTAAGCACCATGTCAAGCTCAGACAGTTTTTCAAGAACAATGTAAACCTTGTGACCTAGCTTTTCACCAATTAGTGCTAAACGAATGTATTCTTGGTCTTTGTAGCCATTACACACAATGACAGCACTGGTTTTTTCTGCCATTGCTAATACAGTTAATAGCTCAGGTTTACTGCCCGCTTCTAGGCCCAATTGTTTCTTTTCAATATCAGCTTGGCTTGCAACAATTTCTTCAACAACTTCACGCTGTTGGTTTACTTTAATTGGGTAAACAAGCAAATAGTCTTTCGGGTAACCATAATTTTCAATCGCCGTGTTAAATGCCTGACATAAGCTATGTACGCGATGATGTAAAATTTGTGGAAAACGAACCAACGCAGGCAAGCTTAAGCCTTTATCTTGTAACTGCTGTGCAATATCGATTAGTGCAATGGTTTGCTCTGGGGCATGGGCCTTTGGCGCAACATACACATCACCTTGATCATTAATACCAAAGAAACCTTGGCTCCAATGACGAACATTGTAACTCGTGCGAGCTTGTTCTAGTGATGTTGTCTCTTTCATCTATCTTTCTCTTTTATTTTAGTAGTGCCGAAATCGGCAAGGGTTGTTGCCGCGCATTAAAAGAAAAATAGTGATTCAAGTCCAACAAGAATTTTTACTCGTAACGAGTGATTTTTGATGTGAAAAACTAATCGATAAACCCCCAGTTTTATTAGGGTTTAATTTGGTTGTTAGATTTTAAAATTCCTTTAGATGGACAGGCACTCAATATGGCAAATGAGTGAGCAATTATAAAGGACAGTCACTGTAAATGCATTTCAGAGGACAGGCACTACTTTTGTGATGTCATCAGCTTTTGAAGAGTTTGACCCTAGTTGCCTCCACGCTTCATATTGCTCATTTTCATGCCACGTAATACCTATGTACTCTTGCCAATTCTCGAAGTCTTTAGTGCGATACTTTTCAACCCCACAGCCACCTGTGCCAAAAGCAGTGCGGCAAATTTTTACAATCAGATAAGTACCATCAAAATTCAGTTGTGATTGTTTATCAGTGCAAACACTTAGAGGACGAGTGGGAAATGTGAGAATTACTTTTGTTTTTATGGTGCCATCATGATTGAAGACACCAGTGAGGGAATGACATGAGTTTAAGTAGAACTTGTGGGCACCAATAGTAAGGTCTGGTAACTTATTTTGAGTAAAATTAGATAGCTTCGGTTTCTCACCGCAAGCAGCCACCAGTGAAACCATAGTAAAGCACATGATTTTTAAGGAGTATTTATAAATTAAGGTGACCTCACTAAAACATGGCTAACACTTAAATTACTGGTTAAGCCCTAACTCCATAAATAAACTTTGTGGATTTTCACTGTAGTTACCAAACGGACCACAACGATTGAAACCTAAGTTTTCGTATAGGCTAATAGATTCTGTTTGCTTAGGACCTGTTTCTAATCGAATTAGTGGAATTTGCTGCTCACCAGCGTGATGTAATAATATTTGCATAATTCGACGTGACAAACCTTTACCACGGTAACTTGGTTTTACATATAGACGGCGGATTTCACCGTATGGAGGGTTGCCTTCTTGCATCACGATTGCGCCACATGCAACGATACCATCTTCATTTTTTAAGCCTATAGCATATACATTAGGCTCAGCTAACTCTTCAACACTTAAAGATTGGGCGGTAGCAACAGGGTATAATGAGTTTATGAGTCGGTCTATATCAGAAAACACGTTTACTACTTCAGGATCATGTGGATTTAAATCGACTAACTGCATAAAACTCCCATTTTCATATGTCGGTTTTGTTAATGGTGTTAACAATAATATCGGATATTAGTCTGATCCTCTACTGTTGTTTTCAATATTCATTTTTATAGGTACTATTCAGACCGCCATACTATCGCTTAGTTCAACAGTATGTAACTGAAAAAACGCCCAGTTGATAAAAATTAAAGTTCAACCTACACCACCCTATTTAGGATTAATGCTTTCTACTGACAACTTTTAATTTTAAAAATTCTGATCTTGCAAGACTGCATCTTATAAATTGGAAAATATTAAAATTGAAAGAAGAATTACTAAATTTCTGCTGAATTTAATCTTAGAAAATGTATTTTTTATGAAGTATTAAACTTAGCCCAGACTTTTAAAGCTTAATTCGGTCAATTTAATTATCTCAAAGCATTCCGAAAGCAAGGGATTGAAAGCTCTACACTAAAATTACTTAGAAATTAATTAGCAAGTAATAACTTACAGCTTGTTAGGTTACTTCGTCGCTTACGAGCAGTTTTACTGCAATAACGTTCAATAGCCCCCATTCGACCTACAGCCCCATGAAATAAGTTTTCAAATTGGGTTGTTACTGTTAACCATTTTTCCGGTTCGAAATTCAGCCTTTCAAGAATAGGAGGTAAATTATGCTCTATATACCCAGGCTTATCCGCGCTGATACTACGACCAGTTTGCTCTACCAGTAACAAGTATGACTTTAACTCGAAAGGTATACCCTTTGATTTATACTTACTCATGCCACCAATGAAACGAGCTAGTACCTTAGGTTGCTTTGACTCCTTCGTGCTCTGGCATCGCTTTTTAAAACTGGTATAGTCCGATTGCTCCGGCGTGCTCGCAGCTTTAGCACGAACAGGGTTTAAGTCAACATAGGCCATACATGCTAAAAGCGCTGATTCATCAAGCAATGCTTGGCTTTTAAAGCGTCCTTCCCAAAAGTGACCCGTACACTCGTCTTCTTTATTTGCACGTCTGGCAATATATTCATTAAGCGTTCGCATGAACCAACTAATGCTCGAAAGGCGTGCCCTATACTCTGCAACTTCCTTATTTAAGAATACTTTCTGACCATCACTTAGCGGTTCACCATGAAGAAATTTTTGACCTAAAGGTGTTGCTTTACTGAGCTTAAACCAACGTAAGAGAATGGCCTTATCAGATAACCTATTTGCTTTTTTATCATCAACATAAAGCACAACATGAGTATGGTTACTCATCACCGCATAAGCGCACACATCAATACAAAACACTTTTGCAAGAAAAAGTAGGCGCTCTTCAACCCATCCTCTGCGGTGTTCATATGATTTACCTGTGAGTACATCTTTCCCACAAAGATAGGCACGTCTGACGCAACGGGATACGCAGTGATAATATTTGGTGTTCGACAAACAGATTTGCCGCTTCCTTGCTAAAGCCATCGTTCACTCCTTGAACTGATAATTTGAAATACATTAGCTGTAACTAAAGTGTAGACAAAATCTGTTTTGCTGCAAGAACACTTAAATGCAGTGACTGTCCATTTAAATTTATTCCTTTTGAATACAGCTGAGGCCTAGGCTTAAAGTGACTGTCCATGTAAAGGGTTACTCTTCAACCCATCCTCTGCGGTGTTCATATGATTTACCTGTGAGTACATCTTTCCCACAAAGATAGGCACGTCTGACGCAACGGGATACGCAGTGATAATATTTGGTGTTCGACAAACAGATTTGCCGCTTCCTTGCTAAAGCCATCGTCCACTCCTTGAACTGATAATTTGAAATACATTAGCTGTAACTAAAGTGTAGACAAAATCTGTTTTGCTGCAAGAACACTTAAATGCAGTGACTGTCCATTTAAACTCTTCCTCTTAATTACAGCTGAGAGCATGGCTTAGAGTGACTGTCTATGTAAAGGGTTAAACACTTTGTTACGGAAAAAAGCTGTTCAAATATCGTTAAAACCCTATACTGCAACCAACAAGAAAAAAGATGAGGTTTTCTCGTGCAGTTCACTCAAGGTATGGAATACTTCTTTTCTGGCTTTAAACTAATTAGCCAAAAGGGGTTGAAACGTTTTGTACTTATTCCTTTATTAATCAATATTCTGCTTTTTGGTAGTTCGCTGTTCTTTTTATATGGCTGGCTTACCGATGGCTTCGCTTATATGAACTCGTTATTACCCGAATGGCTTAGCTGGCTTGAATGGCTAATGTGGCCGATTGCCGTGCTGGTGATTTTATTTAGTTACAGCATGCTCTTCACGGTTATCACTAATTTTATAGCAGCCCCATTCAACGGCCTACTCAGTGAAAAAGTCGAGCTTTACTTAACTGGGCAAAAAATTAATGACGACAGCCTTTTCGATACAATGAAAGATGTGCCACGTATGCTCGGCCGAGAATGGACAAAACTGTGCTATTACCTACCGCGCGCTATAGGCTTTTTTATTTTATTGTGGATTTTACCTGTGATCGGGCAAGTTTTATGGGTGTTATTCACCTGTTGGATGTATGCAGTACAATACGAAGACTATGCGTTCGATAACCATAAAATTAGCTTTAACGAAATGAAAGACGACTTAAAGCAAAAGCAAACGCTTTCTTATGGTTTTGGATTAGCGGTAATGATTTTAACTGCCATTCCATTCGTAAACTTAATTGTCATGCCTGTTGCAGTGTGCGGTGGCACCCGTTTGTGGGTCGATAATTATCGTAGTAAATACCGTTAAAATTTAGGTTTTCTGATACCTAATAAAAAGGCCAATAGTGTGAGCTATTGGCCTTTTTAATTTCAAATTAATATTAACTGTAAAGGCTTTGCGGCACCTTAGTTACATTCAAATGTACCGTGACTTCTTCACGGTCATGATATAAATGCTTGGCTTGTAATTCGTAACTTACACCATACTTTTCAAGCTCTTCTTTAATCATTTTTAAACACTCGTAAACGCTATCAAAACGTTTTTTCATCGGTAGTTTAAGATTAAAAATAAGCTCTTTTGCGTAAGCGTTCACCGCCCAATCTATCATTAGATTGGTCACTTTAGCCGGCTTTTCGACCATGTCACAGACTAACCATTGAATATTGCGCTTTTCTGGGCGGTATTTAAAACCATCAACTCTAAAGTGCTTTACCTGACCAGTTTCCATTAAGTCATCATTCATAGGACCATTATCGATTGCGCTTACAAACATGCCACGGCGCACCAGCTGATAAGTCCAACCACCTGGGCAAGCGCCTAAATCAACCCCTCGCATGCCAGGTTGCATACGCTCTTCAGCTTCATGGGGTGGAATAAATACGTTAAAGGCTTCATCAAGTTTCAATGTTGAGCGGCTCGGCGCATCATTAGGCATACGTAAACGCGGAATGCCCATAAAGAAAGGCGAATTATTAAATGTGTATGAGTAGCCAACATAAGCACTGTCGTTTGCTAAAAATAACACATGCATAACTGGTTTTTTCTCGGCAAGCTCGCGTGTTACCTTCGAGCGCTTTTCAAGTGACTTTTTCAGTGGCGTCGAAATTTTCTTGCAGAACTTACTAAGCTCTTTACCTTCATTGGTGTCTGGCGTTTCTACACGTAGGTCACCACATTCAGGAAACTCAGCGGCAGCTTCAACAATAGCAGTAACGCGGTCTTCAAGTGGCATGTTATCGACTAAGGTGCCAGTAAACCATTGGCGAGCAAATACCATATTTTTGAAATCTACTTTTTTGATGATTTCTTCACCGTGGCTTGCATCAAAACATTCGTAAACAACAATACCCGTATTTGGTTTTGTTTTTACGTAACCTGCAAAGCCTTGTTCAGCAGCCTGAAAAGTAATTTCAGCAGCGGCATCATTTTCAAAACCACTGCGACAATAAATAACTACACTCGACATAGATAACCCTTAAAACTTATATCGTGCTGCTTGAACTAACAAAATAGCCCAACCAATAATAAAACAAACACCGCCAATTGGGGTGATAGGCCCAAGCCACTTCATGCCCGTTAGTGCGAGTAAATACAAACTACCGCTAAATAAAACGGTACCTGCGATAAAAAATCCACCAGCCCAGCTTAAGTTCATGCCCCACTTAATTAAGATAGCAATTGCTATCAATGCAAGGCCATGCACCATTTGGTATTCAGCAGCGGTTTTAAAAATTCCAATCGCATACTCAGAAACGCGGCTTTTTAATCCATGCGCAGCAAAGGCGCCAAGTATCACCGAAAGCATGCAAAATAAGCTGCCAATCATTAAATATAGTTTGATCATTGTGCATCTCCGGCCGCTAAATTCATAATAAACTGCGCTGCATAATCTGCAGCTTGCTGTAAGTTTTCTTGTTCTGTAATGCCACTTTTTTTACGAGGTTTTAATGAGTGGTCACCATCTTTTAGAAATTTAATCTCTGGCGGATTAACCATTTCAAGCTCAGCGAGTTCTTGCTGATTACCAAATGTATCGCGTTCACCTTGCAGAACTAAAAAAGGGCACGGCATATCAACAAAATGGTCTATACGAAGCTTTTCGGGTTTACCCGGTGGGTGAAACGGATAGCCAAAAGCAACCACGCCAGCAATTTGAGCTTGGTCCTGCTCGGTACAGAGCATAGAAGCCATACGCCCACCCATAGATTTACCCCCAATAAATAGCGGCAATTCTGGCTGGCGCTCGGCTAAAACTTCACTAAAGTAGCCAAGTAATTTAGGAGCACGCTCGGGTGGCCTACGCTTGCCTGTTTCTTTTGAAATTTGCATATACTGAAAGTCAAACAGCGCTACATCAATATCATACTGACTAATCAAGTTAGCAATTGTTTGCATAAACTCAGAATCACTGCCTGCCCCTGCACCATGGGCAAATATAAACTGTGCACGCGCCTTGCCCGTTGCACTTTTAAACCACTGTAACATGTTAATACTCTTGTTCTTGTTCAACTAAGCTCAGCATCCAGTCTTTGAAAGAGACTATTTTGCCAAGCTCTGTTTGCGATTCGCGGATCACTAAATAATAAGCATTTTTACTTTCTAATGAGTGACTAAATGGAATGACGAGTCGACCCGCATCAATATCGGGTTTTGCTAAAACGCTATTACCAATTGCAACCCCCTGCCCATGCACCGCGGCTTGCAATACCATCGATGAGTGACTAAAAATCGGCCCTTGGTTAACTTGTACATTACGTACACCTGCCGTTTTCATCCAGGTTTTCCAATTTTTACGGGTGGTATCATGCAATAAGGTATGATTTGCTAAATCACTAGGTTGATTAAGCGGCTTAGGGCCCGTTAACAACAATGGGCTACATAATGGCACTAGGTATTCAGTGTGCAGTTTATATGTCTGCACCCCGCTCCAGTGGCCACGACCATAATAAATAGCAATATCTACATCGTCAGAAAGTGAATTTTCATCCTGATCTTGCGCCTTAATTCGCACGTCGATTTCTGGATGTAATTCATTAAATAAACTAAGTCTGGGTACTAACCATTGAATCGCAAAGCTTGGCGTTAAACTTACCGTTAATGACCCTTTCGCGCCTCGGGCAAGTAGTTTTTCTGTGGCATCAATCAGCTGGGTAAAAATTTCTTTAATATCTAAAAAGTAGCCTTGCCCTTCTTCGGTTAACAGCAAAGAACGATTCTTACGTAAAAACAGCTTTAAACCTAAATGCTCTTCAAGGGTTTTAATTTGGTGGCTTACCGCGGCCTGCGTTACATATAGCTCTTCTGCTGCTTTGGTAAAGCTCAAATGGCGGGCAGCGGCTTCGAATGCTTTTAGTGCATTTAAAGGAGGTAAACGACGAGACATAAACACCAAACTTAGAATTAGTTTTTCTTATGCGTCGATTATAGCGATACAAATAAAAAAAGGCGACCATGGTCGCCTTTTTCATACTTATATACTTAAATTATAAATCGCTTGCGCTGGTATCGAGTGGTGCAAAGCTTTTAACTAAGTCATCAACCGCTTTCATTTGCGATAAATAACCTTCTAGCTTGCTTAGTGCAAGTGCACATGGACCATCACATTTTGCTTCATTCGGATTAGGGTGCGCTTCAATAAATAAACCCGCAATGCCTAATGCCATACCACTGCGAGCAAGTTCTGCAGCTTGCGCACGGCGACCATCCGCAGAGTCAGCTCGGCCACCTGGGCGTTGTAATGCGTGTGTTGCATCAAAGATTACCGGCGCCATAGGCTTCATGTCATCCATACCAAGCATATCAACCACAAGGTTGTTATAACCAAAACTAGTACCACGCTCACACAGTGCAACATTATTGTTGCCCGCTTCATTAAACTTTTTAATGATATGACGCATTTCGTGTGGTGCTAAAAACTGTGGCTTTTTCACATTGATAATAGCGCCAGTTTTTGCCATGGCTACAACTAAGTCAGTTTGACGAGCAAGGAATGCTGGCAACTGAATTACATCAACTACTTCAGCTACAGGAGCTGCTTGATGCGGCTCATGTACGTCAGTGATCAGTGGCACATTAAAAGTAGATTTAATTTCTTCAAAGATTTTTAAACCTTCTTCCATACCAGGGCCTCGGTATGAGTTAATTGAAGAGCGATTAGCTTTATCAAAAGAGGCTTTAAACACGTATGGAATGTTTAGCTTTGATGTAACTTCTACATAATGCTCCGCAATACGCATCGCTAAATCACGTGATTCAAGTACGTTCATACCGCCAAACAATACAAATGGTTTGTCGTTGGCTAATTCAATCTCGTTAATTTTAATTAACTGGTTGTTCATTTCTATTCCTTAAGGTGCAACAGCTTGTAGCATTAATCCACAAATATAAGCCATGTAAGTACCTACACCATAGCCTAAAACAGCAAGTAAAACACCTACTGGCGCAAGTGATGGGTGGAATGCTGATGCGACAACAGGTGCTGATGCCGCGCCGCCTACATTGGCTTGAGAGCCTACTGCCATATAAAAAAGTGGTGCTTTAATTAGTTTCGCCACTATAAGCATCAAGCTTGCATGGGTAATCATCCAAATAACACCGAGTACAAAGTACATTGGCGAGTCAAAAATCGCGGTAATATTCATGTGTAAGCCAATTGAAGCAACAAGAATATACAAAAAGCTTGATGCTACTTTTGAAGCGCCAAAGGCTTCAATATGGCGAACTTTAGTAAACGATAAACTAATACCAATTGTGGTAGAGATAACGATTAACCAAAAGAATTTACTGTTTAAACTATACTCTTGTGCCCACGGGAAGTTATCCCCAAAAAACGGACCTAAAAAGTCAGCACAAAAATGCGCAAGGCCTGTAATACCAAAGGCAATTGCAATAATTGTCATGTAATCATTTAAGGTAGGCATGCGCGCATGCTCAGCGTGATACTTTTCTACGCGCTCTTTTAAATCTTCAATTGCACGCGTATCTGCGCCTGTTTTAGCATCAATCGCCTTGTGGTTTGCTGCCATTAATAACAGTACAGCCATCCATAAGTTAGCCACAATCACATCAACAGTCACCATTGCAGAGAAGATATCACCGCCTACTTCAAACATTTCTTTCATTGAAGCTTGGTTTGCGCCGCCACCAATCCAGCTACCGGCGATGGTTGTCATACCACGCCAAACAGCGTCAGGGCCATGACCACCCACCGCTTCTGGATAAACGGCACTCATAACTAAGATAGCCAGTGGACCACCGATAACAATACCCATGGTGCCTGTTAAAAACATGATTAATGCTTTTGGCCCGAGGTTTAAGATCGCTTTTAAATCAATACTAATAGTAAGCAATATCAAGCAAGCTGGTAGTAAATAGCGCGACGCCACAAAATATACATTTGAAGAATGGCCATCAACAATACCAAAGGTATTGAGTAATGATGGTAAAAAGTAGCAAAGCAATAATGCCGGTACATATTTATAAAATTTTTGGCAGGCAGCATTATTACTGTGCGAGGTTTTAAAAATAAACCCCAAAATAACGGCAAGCAAACCAAGTACGACTGCGTCATTGGTAATTAGCGCACTGTGGGCGTCAGTCATAAATGTTCCTTTAAATTAGTGGTGTGTATTATTGTTGTCTTCTATTTCAGCAATTTGATGCTGAATAACTTCGATAGCTGGATCATCTGGGCACTCATTAACAAAGTACTGCAAATCATCACGTGCCATTTTTGGGCAATCTAGCTGATTAAGTAAATAGCCGCGGTCACGACGCTCATACGGGTCATCACCAAGTAATTCCATCAGCATTTCTACACAATGCAAAGCATGGCCAAATTTACTTTCGCTGATAAACGACCATTTTTGTTGAGCTAGATACAGCTTATACAGCTCTTCTTCAAAAATCAGTTCAAGCGGTTCTTGCTCATCGCCATTTTCTTCACAGGCGTTCTCTGGTGTTATATACCAGCTCTGCTGACCTGTGCTTGGCTCAATTAAATAACCTTCTTCATCACTCATGCCAACGTGAACGTGCACGTCTCCCTGACTAAGCGTGACTGTGGCATCAAGTTCAGCATGCTGTAATAAATGACAAAGTAAAATTGCCAGCGTGGTTTGTGTGCCACTGCGCATGGTAATGGTGTAGCTAAAGCTATTTAACGTGTACTCAGGCACTTTTAAGCTTGATGAGCTAAACAGCCATTGCTGATAAAAGGTATCAAGTAACTTATCGAGACGCTCATGTGGCTCTTTTAATTCAGCGCAAAGAGCTGTTACCGTATTTTCAAGCTCATTAAGGGTGTCATAACAGGCTGTTAAATCAGCTTGTTGGTCCCACTTTAATTCGGCGTCGATACAACGATAAAGCACTTTAGAAGAAAATGCGTCAAAGGCCTCATCTTGATAGGATTCATTTTGATCTTCAAACCAAGGGGTGGTCATTTATACTGCTACATCTCTTTCAAAAACGAACAGCTAGTTTACCTACTTTTGCCCTAAGTTACCAATACTGAGCGATGAGATATAAAAAAGCGGTACAACAGCCAATGCCATCAAATACCGCCTAGAGATTTGTTATAAAAGAAGTGCTGTTTTTGCAGACGCTAAATAACCAATTGCTAATAAAATAAGCGTGGTTATAGCAAGTAATATAACCTTCGCGCCTTGTGCGCTTTGCTTAGCTGCAACAATACCTAGTACAATATAAGCTACCACTAAGATTATCTTTTCTAATAACCAAGATTGTTCAAGTGGGTTAAAACCTGCCATTACAATCAATGCCACGGCAGAAACAAGTAATAAGGTGTCGATACTGTGGCTGCCAATAAACACTACTTTATTTTTTGCCAGAGCGCCCGTCTTTAAGCGTGAAAAAGAACGAACGTAAAATAAGATAATACTCAACACGGCAAATAACATGTGAGTATGTTTTACTGCTAAATAATCCATATGCCCCTAATTTTATTTTAATTAATCTGGATAACGTACAAGTACGTCTTCAATTTCTTTAACACGCTGATTAAACACTTCGATTAGCTTAGGATCAAATTGTTTACCCTGTTGCGCATTAATTTCTTTAACTACATCGTCAAGTGACCACGGCTCTTTATAACAGCGCTTATGGCGCAGTGCATCAAACACATCAGCTAAGGCGACAATGCGACCTGCAATTGGAATGTCATCACCTTTTAAACCTTTCGGATAGCCTGAACCATCCCAACGCTCATGGTGCGATAACGCAATAATCGCCCCGGTATTAACAATGTCACGATTTGAACCTTTTAAAATTAAATGACCTTTTTCAGCATGTTGCTGCATAATGGCCCACTCTTCGTCGGTAAGTGGCCCAGGCTTATTTAAGATAGCATCAGGAATACCCACTTTACCCACATCATGCAGTGGCGCAGCTAAGCGAATAAGCTCTGCTTCGCGTTTTGATAGACCATAGCCCATGGCAAGTTCATAACAAATGTGCGATACACGTTTTACATGATTACCGGTTTCTGTTGAACGTTGCTCTAATGCTTCACTAAGTCTAAATACTAACTCTTGCTGTGTTGCTTCAATTTCAGATTGTAGCTGCACATTTTCATACGCCAGCTGTACATTTTGCGAGAAAATTTCAATCAAATGGCGCTGAGTGTCAGTTAAATGCTTCGGGATACCGGAAATAAATAACATCGAGTTGTGATTACATTCACTACAGCAATAAGCAAATAAATAGTTTTCACGGTAGACGATGGTTTTTTCGCTCAGTGCTTGTTGGCAGGCTTGTAACTGCTCCTCATCAAGCACTTCTTCAATCGCCTTGCCTTCACTGCGTTCAAACTCACCTCGCCCTGAAAACACGACAAGCTTTTTTTGGTTATCTTGCGGGTTACTGGCAACTAAACTTGTTGCATACATAGCTTGATCAACAGTACCTAGCAATGAGGTAAGTTGCTGCATCACCCCTTCAATAAAGCTCTCAAGAGAATGAGTCGAAAAAATATCTCGCGATGCTTTAATAATTTTTTCGAGGCCTTGGCGAGATTGCTCAATCGATAAAATGTCACGGTAAGAACGTAAGCTCGACATCACCACAGTGAATAGTTTTTGTGCGGTTAATTCAGTTTTTGATTTGTAGTCATTGATATCGTAATTAACGATAACTTGGCGCTCTGGCGCTTGCCCAGGCTGGCCTGTACGAAGAATGATACGAATGTGATTATTTTTTGCGGTTTCGCGAATAAACTTAGCGACTTTGAGGCCTGCATCGTCGGTTTCCATAACCACATCGAGTAGTACGATAGCCGCATCTGGATGCTGTTGAATAACCTGCTTAGCTTCTTCACCCGAATAGGCGCTAATAAACTCTAAACGTTTATCTTGAAATTCAAAGTCACTCAACGCAAGCTTTGTTACGGCATGTACTTCTGGCTCGTCATCTACGACGATGACTTTCCAACTACCCTGAACCACCTCATTTACTTCATCAAGTGCTTCATCCGAAAACAAAAAATCATCCATTCTATGGGATCCTCAAAGGCTATGTACGCACAGTGCACTTAATTGTTATTTAGGCCATTGTGCTAACGTTACACGGTCATTACCGCCAAGATCTTTAATTGTAAGTATATGGCTATACGACATTTGTGCAAAAAATTCTTGTACCTTCACACTTTGTTTGTAGCCATGTTCAATTAAAAGATAGCCATTTGTTGCTAAATAGTCACGTGCGATAGTAATAATTTGTTTTATATCAGCCATACCGTCGTCATCTGCAACTAATGCAGAGAGCGGTTCAAAGCGAACATCACCTTGGCTTAAATGCTCATCATCATGTTCAATATACGGAGGATTGCTAACAATTAGGTCAAACTTTTGTGTGCTTACTGCACTAAACCAATTGCTCAACGCAAAAGTGGCGTTGTTAATATTGAGTCGTTGTTTATTCTCTTTGGCAAGCTCAACTGCATCAGCCACTCTATCAACCCCTGTCACCTGCCAATTAGGCATTTCACTGGCTAATGCCAAGGCAATTGCCCCTGTGCCAGTGCCTAAGTCAAGCACGTTTGCAGCAGTAGGTAACTCAAGGCTTAAAGCATATTCAACTAACGTTTCGGTATCAGGTCTTGGGATCAGAGTTGTTGGATTAACCTTTAAAGGAAGACTCCAAAATTCACGGAAACCAACAATGTGAGCAACTGGTTCACCATTTAAACGACGCTGACATGCTTGTTCAAAATCACGTTGTTGCTGTTCGGTAAGTTGTTTTTCGGGCCAGGTAAATAAATAACTGCGAGGTTTATCAAGAATGGATAATAACAGAACTTGTGCGTCTAACTTAGCACTGTCGCTGCTAGGCGTTAATAACGCCGTTGCAGCAACAATTGCTTGTTCAATGCTTTGCGGCACGATTATTCATCGCCCATCGCAGCAAGTAAGTCAGCTTGGTGTTCTTGCATTAGAGGTTCGATAACACTTCCTAAATCACCGGCAACTACTTCATTCAAACGATAAAGTGTTAAGTTAATACGGTGATCGGTAATACGACCTTGCGGGTAGTTATAGGTACGAATACGCTCAGAGCGGTCACCACTACCTACTAAATTACGACGTTCTGACGCTTCAGCCGCTTGACGCTTTTCATCTTCAGCTTGTTGTAAACGTGCACCTAGTACAGACATCGCTTTGGCACGGTTTTTATGCTGTGATCGCTCATCCTGACACTCTACAACCACACCCGTTGGAATGTGTGTAATACGGATTGCTGAGTCAGTTTTATTTACGTGCTGACCACCGGCACCCGATGCACGGAAAGTATCGACTTTAATATCTGCAGGGTTAATTTCAATTGCTTCCGCTTCAGGAATTTCTGCCATAACGGCTACAGTACAAGCTGAGGTATGAACACGACCTTGCGACTCTGTCTCTGGTACACGTTGTACACGGTGCGCACCTGATTCAAACTTAAGCTGACCATACACGCCTTCGCCGGAGATATGTGCAATCACTTCTTTATAACCGCCGTGCTCACCTTCGTTAGTACTTACTACTTCTACTTTCCACTTTTTAGTTTCAGCGTAGCGGCTATACATACGGAATAAATCACCTGCGAAGATAGCAGCTTCATCACCACCGGTACCGGCACGAACCTCTAAATAGACGTTATTATTGTCTTTAGGGTCTTTTGGTAGCATTAGAATTTGGATTTCATCTTCTAATGCAATAATTTGTGCTTTTGCTTCTTTGTATTCTTCTTGCGCCATTTCACGCATATCAGGATCAGAGTCTTTTAACATTTCTTCTGCTGTAGCAACATCATCTTGCGCTTGTTGGTACGCTAAAAATGCTTTTACGATTTCTTCTAATTCTGAGTATTCTTTAGATAAGGCACGAAAGCGATTTTGGTCGCTGATCACAGAGGGGTCGCTTAGTAGCGCTTGCACTTCCTCATAACGCTCAACTAAGGTTTCTAATTTTCTATAAACAGACTCTTTCATTTAACGACTATTCCTGATCAATACCTAACATTTTCTTTAATTGGCTTAACTCCGCTGCTTCACCTTTTTTAGCAGCATCTTGAATGGCACGGGTAGGTGCGTGCATCAAGCGGTTGGTCAGTTTGTTTGCCAACTCGAGTATTACTTTTTCTGCCTCTTTACCTGCTTGTAGCTGGCCAAGGGCTTTTTCGACAAGTTCTGACTTTATATCTTGTACATCGTTGCGATAATGGCGAATAAGATCCACCGAATCGAGTGAACGCAACCACATAGCAAATTCATCGGTACGTGAGCGAATAATAGCTTGCGCTTGCTCCGCAGCCTGCTCACGGGCGGCGATATTCTCGCTTACTATGGCTTGTAAGTCATCAACTGAATACAAATAGGCAGCATCTAATTCGCCTACTTGGCTTTCGATATCACGCGGTACCGCAATATCGATAAATAACATTGGTTTGTGGCGGCGCTTTTTTAACGCCTGTTCTACAACCCCTTTACCAATAATAGGCAAGGTACTGGCGGTTGAACTAATAACAATATCGGCGTCGTGTATACGCTCAGGTAACTGGGCAAGCGCAATCACATCCGCGTTAACCTCACTGGCTAACGTTTTAGCGCGTTCAATAGTACGATTTGCCACCGTGATTTTTTGCGGATCGTTTTGGTATAAGTGCTTAGCAACTAGTTCAATCGTCTCACCTGCACCAATTAGCAGTACATTGGTTTTATCTAGTTTGCCGTAAATATGTTTCGCAAGATTAACCGCGGCATAGGCAACAGATACAGCGCTGGCACCAATGTCAGTTTCGGTACGAACTTGTTTTGCAACAGAAAATGTTTTTTGAAACAAGCGGTCAAAGGTTACACCAATGGCATCGTGAGTTTTTGCATTATGGTAGGCTTGTTTTATTTGCCCTAAAATTTGCGGCTCGCCAAGTACTAATGAATCTAGACCACAAGACACCCGCATTAAGTGGTTAATTGCTTCGTGATCTTCATGGTAATAGATATTGTTGCTCAGTTCTTGTTCATCCAAACCATGGAAACTGGCTAACCAGCGCAACAAGGTTTGGGAATTACGCTCGGCAAGGCTACAATAGATTTCAGTTCGGTTGCAGGTCGAAACAATAACCGCTTCATTAAAATGCGCATGACCACTTAATTGCTGTAACGCCTCAGACATTTGCTCAGGCGAAAACGCGACTTTTTCGCGTAATTCTACGGATGCGGTTTTGTGATTTATACCAAGTGCTACGATGGTCATATGTACCAAATATTGCTAAGCCCAGCTGTAAAGGCATTAATTTTACCAAAAATCAGCGGAATATGGAAAGTAAGGAACGACATTTGATTAAACAATATTTGATTTTATTCATGTTTTTTTTATTTATCGGCGGTTGTGCGCAAAAAATTTCAACAGTTGATTACATTTATCCTGACTGGAAAAGCCGATTAGAACAACAAGCTCAATGGCAAGTGCAAGGCAAAATGGCATTTATTAGTACAGAGCAGCGCCAGTCAGCCAATTTAAATTGGCAACATGATGAGCAATACAGTGAAATGGTGCTTACCAGCTTTATTGGTACCCGTATTCTATCTTTAAAGCAAAATGCACAAGGCGCTGAACTTGAGTATGACGACAATGTATATACTGACCGTGACGCCTCAATGTTGTTATATCGTTTAACCGGTTTTTCAATCCCATTGGATAATGCCGCAAAGTGGCTAAAAGGCACCGTCGAGAACGATCAAGCCAGCTATGATGAGCAAGGCCGTTTAAAAAGTCTTGTTTGGCAAGCTCACAATGGTCAACAGTGGCAGATTACCTATTCAGATTACATCAAACAAGATGGTTATTGGCTTCCTGTTAAGCTAAGCCTTAAAAACAATAAAATTCGTATTAAAATTCAACTTAATGATTGGCAGTTAAATTAATCATGACACACGCTTCAACCGGCCCGCTAACTTTAATAGCACCTGCAAAACTTAATTTATTCCTTCATATAAATGGTCGCCGTGAAGATGGCTACCATGAACTCGAAACCTTATTTACCTTTTTAGAGTTTGGTGATGACTTAACATTTACGGTTAGTAACGAGCCAGATATTTCTGTAACTGGTGATACAAACGGTATTGAGCTTGCAGATAACCTTATATATAAAGCAGCCCGTTTATTACAACAACACTGTAATTGCCAACAAGGTGCTTCAATAAAGCTATTAAAACGTTTACCTATGGGCGGTGGTGTTGGCGGTGGCTCATCTGATGCCGCCACTACCCTACTTGCTCTTAATAAACTATGGGGCTGTGATTTATCACTTACAGAATTAGCAGAGCTTGGGGTGAAATTAGGCGCTGATGTACCAGTATTTATAAATGGTCACACTGCCATTGCCCATGGGATTGGCGAGCAACTAGAAAATGTTGAATTACCGCAAAGTTGGTTCTGTGTGGTGCATCCAGGGCAGCATGTGAGCACCGCGAAAATTTTTACCCACCCAGATTTAAAGCGCGACACACCTAAGCTAAAAGCAGACTGGCAAACAGAAAATTTAGGCAATGATTGTGAGGCTTTAGTTAAAAAGCTCTGCCCCGAGGTTGAAAAAGCCCTGCAGTGGTTGCTAAAATACGCCCCGTCAAAGATGACTGGTACAGGCGCTTGCTGCTTTGCTGAGTTTTCAACCGAGGCACAAGCACAACAAGTTTTAGCTCAATTACCAGAAAAATGGACAGGTTTTGTTGCAAGTAGTGCTACACTTTCTCCTGCTCATACAGCATTAAATGCTCACTTTGAAATGAAGTAACGTACAAGTAAATGTTAACCTGCTTTGGTGCCTACCATAGCCTGTTAGTCCCAAAATTCAGTGCCTGAGGAACCCTACCGTGCCTGACATGAAGCTCTTCGCTGGTAACGCAACACCTGAGCTAGCTCAAAAAGTTGCAAAACGTTTGTATATTGAATTAGGCGATGCTGTTGTTGGCCGTTTTAGTGACGGTGAGATCAGTGTTCAAATTAATGAAAATGTTCGTGGCTCTGACGTTTTCATTGTCCAATCAACCTGTAACCCTACTAACGATAACTTAATGGAGCTTATCGTTATGGTTGATGCCCTACGTCGTGCGTCTGCTGGACGTATTACTGCCGTTATCCCTTACTTTGGTTATTCACGTCAAGACCGCCGCGTGCGTTCTGCTCGTGTACCAATTACAGCTAAAGTAGTTGCAGATTTCCTTTCAAGTGTTGGTGTTGACCGCGTTCTAACGGTTGATTTACACGCTGAACAAATCCAAGGTTTCTTCGACGTACCAGTTGATAACGTATTTGGTAGCCCAGTTCTACTTGAAGATATGAAAGAACGCGACTTCGATGACGTTGTTGTTGTTTCTCCTGATATCGGTGGTGTTGTTCGAGCTCGTGCAATCGCTAAGCTATTAAACGACACAGACCTTGCTATTATTGACAAGCGTCGTCCACAAGCAAACGTTTCACAAGTAATGCACATTATTGGTGACGTTGAAGGTCGTGACTGTATCATCGTTGATGACATGATCGATACCGGTGGCACTTTATGTAAAGCAGCAGCAGCGCTTAAAGAACACGGTGCAAAACGCGTATTTGCTTACGCTACTCACCCTGTACTTTCAGGTAATGCAGCTGAGAACATTCGTAACTCAGTTATTGACGAAGTTATCGTAACTGACTCAATCACACTATCTGATGAGCTTAAAGCAATTGATAAAATCAAAGTGCTTACACTTGCAGATATGCTTGCTGAAACAATCCGTCGTATCAGCAACGAAGAATCTATTTCAGCGATGTTTGAACACTAATCAACATTACTGCAATACTAAAAAAAGCACCGCTTAGGTGCTTTTTTTGTAGTCGTTATTTATTTTCCCCGAAAGGGGTGGTATGATAGCGCGCCTTTTGGCTGGGGACCTTGGTCGCAAAGGCCCTAAGACTATTAATTATTGGAGACATTATGTCAACTTACACATACAATGCAGAATTACGTACAGAAACAGGTACTGGTGCGAGCCGCCGCCTACGCCGTGAAGATAAAGTTCCTGCAATCCTTTACGGTGCTGACAAAGAAGCTGCATCAATCGTTCTT
The DNA here is from genome assembly GCF_040104395.1 of Pseudoalteromonas sp. BZA4. Classification (NCBI taxonomy): domain Bacteria; kingdom Pseudomonadati; phylum Pseudomonadota; class Gammaproteobacteria; order Alteromonadales; family Pseudoalteromonadaceae; genus Pseudoalteromonas; species Pseudoalteromonas sp. BZA4. The sequence continues at coordinate 47,047 of NZ_JBECOT010000017.1, read as the reverse complement.
GCACACAAAGATATGATCAAAGCGCAAGAAGACGAAGGTTTCTACACGCATATCCTTACTTTAAACATCGGTGGCGAGTCAGTTGAAGCTATCCTTAAAGATATTCAACGTCACCCGTACAAGCCTAAGATCACTCACTTAGACTTCCAACGTGTAGATGCTACTCACAAACTTCACACTAAAGTGCCTGTACACTTCATCGGTGAAGAGAAAGTAACTAAAGCTGGTAACACTGTTGTTCACCAATTAACTGAAATCGAAATCACGTGTCTTCCTAAAGCACTTCCTGAGTTCGTTGAAGTTAACGTTTCAGATTTAGTAGCTGGTGATTCAATCCACCTTTCTGACCTTAAACTTCCTTCAGGTGTTGCATCTGTTGAGCTAACTAAAGGCGCTGATCACGATCAGTCAGTTGTTACTGTTAAAGCTAACAAAGCAGCTCCAGCTGAAGAAGAAGCTTCAGAAGACGCTGCAGAATAATTTTTAAGGTGTAAACACCTTGAATTCTATTCAAATGCTTGTGGGCCTGGCTAATCCAGGCCCCGAATACGCAAACACACGCCATAATGCAGGTGCTTGGTTCATCGAAGAACTGGCTGCACGTTATAACTGCACACTCAAACATGATCCTAAATATCACGGCCTCACCGGCAAAGTGATTATTCAAGGCCAAGAATTTAAATTACTGATCCCTACAACTTATATGAATTTAAGTGGTAAGGCGGTGAGTAGTCTCGCTAATTTCTTTAAAATCCCTGTTGAGAACATTCTCGTTGCTCATGACGAAATGGACTTAGATCCTGGGGTTGCAAAACTTAAAAAAGGTGGCGGCCACGGCGGTCACAATGGTTTAAAAGATATTATTGCGAAAATGGCAAACCAAAAAGATTTCATGCGCCTTCGCATTGGCATTGGTCATCCAGGTCACCGAGAAATGGTAACAGGCTGGGTGCTAGGTAAAGCCGCGAAAGACGATCAAGAAAAAATGGACGCCGCCGTTGACGAAGCAGTTCGTTGTATGGAAATACTTGCAAAAGATGGTGTGTTAAAAGCACAAAACAGACTACATTCATTTAAACCTTAATCCGTTTTAATGAAATTACACAAGGTATCTTACTATGGGTTTTAAATGTGGCATCGTTGGTTTGCCAAACGTTGGTAAATCAACTCTATTTAATGCACTAACTAAAGCGGGTATTGAAGCCGCTAACTTCCCTTTCTGTACCATTGAGCCTAACACGGGTGTGGTACCGGTTCCTGATGCGCGCTTAAATGATTTAGCCGCTATCGTAAATCCTCAGCGTATTTTACCAACGACGATGGAATTCGTTGACATTGCCGGTCTAGTAAAAGGCGCATCGAAAGGTGAAGGTTTAGGTAACCAATTCCTAGCAAACATTCGTGAAACAGATGCGATTGGTCACGTTGTTCGTTGTTTTGAAGACGAAAACATTGTTCACGTTGCTGGCACAATTGACCCTGCTGATGATATCGATGTAATTAACACTGAATTAGTACTTGCTGATATGGACAGTGCTGATAAAGCGATTGTTCGTAATGCTAAAAAAGCAAAAGGCGGCGACAAAGACGCTAAAGAGCAAAATGCTGTTTTAGAAAAAGTAAAAGTACACTTAGATGAAGGTTTAACGTTACGTTCTTTAGAACTAACAAAAGAAGAAAAAGCAGCGATTAAGCCGCTTAACTTCTTAACAATCAAACCTACCATGTATATTGCTAACGTGGCAGAGGATGGTTTTGAAAATAACCCTTACCTAGACAAAGTACGTGAAATTGCTGCTGCAGAAGATGCGGTTGTTATTCCAGTATGTGCAGCGATTGAATCTGAGTTATCTGAACTTGAAGAAGAAGATAAACTAGAATTTATGGCTGACCTAGGTTTAGAAGAGCCAGGTCTTAACTTAGTGATCCGTGGTGGTTACGAGTTACTTAAATTACAAACCTACTTCACTGCTGGCGTTAAAGAAGTACGTGCATGGACAATCCCAGTAGGTGCGACTGCACCGCAAGCTGCGGGTAAAATCCACACTGACTTTGAGCGTGGCTTTATCCGTGCACAAACTATCGCATTTGACGACTACATTGAGTTTAAAGGCGAAAGCGGTGCTAAAGAAGCTGGTAAGATGCGTCAAGAAGGTAAAGAATACATCGTTAAAGACGGCGATGTGATGAACTTCTTATTTAACGTATAAGCATATTTGCTCATTCGATTATAAAAAAAGGCTCGTTATTACGAGCCTTTTTTATTGCCTAAATATTACTAACTCAGTAAAACATCAAAGCATGATGAGTAATACTTCTGCTTGTTCTTTTTAGTGATGTATTATGTTACTCAAGCTGAACAGTGAGTTATGTTATTAAGAGTGAGAACAACAGTTAATTGAGGGGAACTTCTAAAGCTCGCTCCCCATTTTGCAAACTGTTGACTGCTCGATTAGCAAATTGTGGGTATTTTAAAAGTAAAAATAAGCCCCCTTAGTGACAAAATAGCCTATATAAATTCATTCGCTTTCGCTTTTTTATGTTTAAATCACCTAAAAGATCACGCTAACTAATTTTGAAACTTGATTTTTGTATGAAAATCAAGCAACTTTAAATGTACGTTTTAAAACTCTTACGATGCGTTTGGGAATTAAACCCATAAATTGCAGTCAAAAAAACAGCAATTTAAATGAAATTTCGCCACTTAGCTTAATTTTAATGCAAACAAACACTGATAAGCATTTTTTTGCAAAAAAGGTGTTGACGGATTTAGGTCATATCAGCATAATACGCCCCGCACTCAGCGATGAAGTGCTAACAAAAAAGATGGCTAAGTAGCTCAGTTGGTTAGAGCACATCACTCATAATGATGGGGTCACAGGTTCAAATCCCGTCTTAGCCACCACTTTTTTGCTCAATGAAGAGTTTAAAATAACTACCAGTACTTTAAGTACGAATGATGCGGGAGTGGCGGAATTGGCCGATGTCTTGATTAAGACGCTGGATTTAGGTTCCCTTACTACGAACGCAAAAGGTATGCGGGAGTGGCGGAATTGGTAGACGCGCTGGATTTAGGTTCCAGTAACTTCGGTTGTGAGAGTTCAAGTCTCTCCTTCCGCACCATGTTCTTGATAAGAACTCAAACTATCAAGCTTTTGTTGGGATATCGCCAAGCGGTAAGGCAGCAGGTTTTGATCCTGCCATTCCCAGGTTCAAATCCTGGTATCCCAGCCACGATGGCTAAGTAGCTCAGTTGGTTAGAGCACATCACTCATAATGATGGGGTCACAGGTTCAAATCCCGTCTTAGCCACCATTCTTTCTTAAGAATGGCTCTGCAGGAGTTAAAGCTGCACTCAATGAAGAGTTTAAAATAACTACCAGTACTTTTAGTACGAATGATGCGAAGTAGCGGAATTGGCCGATGTCTTGATTAAGACGCTGGATTTAGGTTCCCTTACTACAAACGCAAAAGGTATGCGGGAGTGGCGGAATTGGTAGACGCGCTGGATTTAGGTTCCAGTAACTTCGGTTGTGAGAGTTCAAGTCTCTCCTTCCGCACCATGTTCTTGATAAGAACCAAAACTATCAAATTATTCTTTGTTGGGATATCGCCAAGCGGTAAGGCAGCAGGTTTTGATCCTGCCATTCCCAGGTTCAAATCCTGGTATCCCAGCCACTTTCTCTACCAAGAGAGTGAATAAGAATACTCACGCTAAGAGCTTAAATTAGCAAACCTTATGATGCGGGAGTGGCGGAATTGGTAGACGCGCTGGATTTAGGTTCCAGTAACTTCGGTTGTGAGAGTTCAAGTCTCTCCTTCCGCACCATGTTCTTAAGTAGAACTAAAACTCTTCAAGTTTAGCGTTGGGATATCGCCAAGCGGTAAGGCAGCAGGTTTTGATCCTGCCATTCCCAGGTTCAAATCCTGGTATCCCAGCCAACTACTTACTTCCCTTTCAAGTTTCAAGTTTCAAGTTTCAAGTTTCAAGTTTCAAGTTTCAAGTTTCAAGTTTCAAGTTTCAAGTTTCAAGTTTCTCCAAAGTATATTTGGTATTAGCAAAAAAAACGGGCTAATTTTCATTACCCCGCTTCTTTGTCTTTTGTACGATTAATTTTTTTACGATTAACTTAATGTCCCGCTAATCGCATATTTTAAAACCCAGTTCTTTGCAGGGCCAGTGTTATTAGCAAGCTTTAAAAACTTACTGCGCACCCAGCTCAGTGGTTTAATCTCGTTTGAAAAACCAAAATAACACGCATCCATCATACTCATCATTAATAAATTAGCGTGGCGGCGTTTTTTCTCGTAGCGCTTTAATAACGCTTGCTGACCAACATCAGGTTGATCCGCCAAAATATCTGCCAGTGCTACAACATCTTGAAACCCTAGGTTCACACCTTGCCCAGCAAGCGGGTTAATTGTGTGCGCCGAATCACCCACCAAAACTAAACGTCCGTGCGAGTAATCATTGGCATGCTGGCGTGCAAGTGGAAAAACAGCATGCTCAAGTAATTCAAAGTCGCCCGGTAATTCAGGAAAATGGTCAATGAGCTTCGCTTTAAGTTGCTCATTCGACAATTTTTGCCACTGCTTTAAAACCGCAGCCTCGTGATAACAAATTAAATTAGCATAAGGCGCCTGCATCGGTAGAAACGCCACAGGCCCGGTTGGCGTAAATTGTTGCCACGTTTTTACCTGCTGTGGGGCATCTAATTTGATTAACACGCCCATGCAATGCTGGCCATATTGCCAACCCGTTACACCTAAACCAGCTTTAGTTCGCAATTGTGACTGTCCACCATCTGCAGCAACAACTAAATCAGCGGTATATTGAGTATCGCCATAATGTAAGGTGATTGAATCAACCGTTTGAGTAATATCCGTGATGGCAGATAACTGCTCTATCACTTCGATGTTGTACTTGGCGAATTGCTGCCAGAGACTTGCTTGAATTAAATTATTTTCGATTAAATGACCTAAATGCGTTTCGCCAATCTCATGGCTATCAAACAATAAATTCTCGCCTTGTTGCTGGTAGGCCTCTAATTGTTGATAAGGTGCGATACGATTTTGTCTAAGTAACGGCATTGCACCAAGCTCATCGAGTAAATTCTCTGAAAAACGATTAATAGCCGAAATGCGAATATCAACCTTATCTGAGCTTAAAATTTGATCAGCATCGATAAGGTGCTTTTCAATAACGGTGACATCCCTACCCTGCTTAGCCAGTTTTACAGCAGTAGCAGCACCTACCATGCCGCCACCGACAACAATTACCTTATTTTTATTCATTTAATATTCGCTCATTTGGCTATTTAAATACGAGATAAATTGTAACGTAATTCAATATTGCGTGTCAGTGCATTTACTGCTTATGAATTTCAAAACAGTGACTTGTTTGATTTCACACCACAAAGATAAAAACTATACTTGGATCTGTGCGGGTATCCAGCTAAAATACGCGTCCTTTAAGTCGGCATACTTGCCACTTAATCCTGTTTCTAACACATTTTTGTGTCACTACCGAATTGAAAACGAGGCTATATTTCAATGAGTAAAAAGCTGCATATTAAAACCTGGGGTTGTCAGATGAACGAGTACGACTCTCAGAAAATGGCTGATCTACTAGATGCGACTAACGGCTATCAGTTAACTGAAGAAGCTGAAGACGCTGACGTGATCTTACTCAATACCTGTTCAATCCGTGAAAAGGCACAAGAGAAAGTATTCCATCAGCTTGGCCGTTGGAAACTATTAAAAGACGACAAACCAGAGTTAATCATTGGTGTTGGTGGCTGTGTTGCATCGCAAGAAGGTGACTCAATTCGTCAACGTGCGCCGTTTGTTGATGTAATCTTTGGCCCGCAAACATTACACCGCTTACCTGAAATGATTAAGCAAGTGCAAAGTGGCGACAGCAGCTCGGTAGTTGACGTTTCATTCCCTGAGATTGAAAAGTTCGACCGTTTACCAGAGCCAAAAGCGGAAGGCCCTACTGCGTTTGTATCAATTATGGAAGGTTGTTCTAAATACTGTACATTCTGCGTAGTTCCTTATACACGTGGTGAAGAAGTAAGCCGCCCACTTGATGACGTCTTACTTGAAGTTGCCCAACTTGCAGAGCAAGGTGTTCGCGAAGTAAACCTACTTGGTCAAAACGTAAATGCGTATCGTGGTGAAACTCACGACGGTGAAATTTGTTACTTCTCTGATCTATTACGTTATGTCGCTGCGATTGACGGTATTGACCGCATTCGTTATACCACATCGCACCCTGTAGAATTTACGCCAGATATCATTGATGCGTACGCAGACGTACCTGAGCTTGTTGACCACCTACACTTACCAGTGCAAAGTGGTTCAGACCGTGTTCTTAACCTTATGAAACGTGGTCATACTGCACTCGAGTACAAATCTACGATTCGTAAGTTACGTAAAATTCGCCCTAACCTAAGCATGTCTTCAGACTTCATCATTGGTTTCCCTGGCGAAAGTAAAGCGGACTTTGAAGCAACTATGAACCTTATCAATGATATTGGTTTTGATATGAGCTTTAGCTTCATCTACAGTGCGCGCCCTGGTACGCCTGCTGCTGATTTACCAGATGACGTAACAGAGCAAGAGAAAAAAGAACGTTTATACATTCTGCAAAACCGTATCACGCAAATGGCGCAGCAAATCAGCCGCCAAATGTTTGATACCGAACAGCGTATCCTAGTTGAAGGTCCTTCTAAGAAGAACCCAATGGAATTACGTGGCCGTACTGAGAACAACCGAGTGGTTAACTTTGAAGGCCCTCACTCAGTGATCGGTCAATTCGTTGATGTACGTATTACAGAAGCATTGCCAAACTCTTTACGTGGTGAACTAATTCGTACAGAATCAGAAATGAACTTACGCCGTGATGTGGCACCTTCAGCTATTTTAAGTAAAGCTGCTGAAGCTGAGGCCGCTGCGGCCCCTAACGAAATTGGCGTTGCTACTTTCGTACCTTAGGGTGACACTTGGTGCAGGCACAGCCTGCACCCATCAATAGGAAGCAATTTTGAGTAATCAGTTAAAAACATTAGAGATTTATTTAGAACCCGCCGACAACAAACGCCTTTCATCTTTATGTGGTCCGTTTGACGAAAACATTAAGCAAATTGAACGCCGCCTTGGTGTTGAGATTGCACATCGTGATAATTTCTTCAGAGTAACTGGTAAACTGCACCTTGCAGCAGCGGCTGTTGAGATACTAAAAAACCTCTATATTGAAACTCAACCTATTCGCGGCCTGATTGGCGAGATTGAACCTGAAGCCGTACACTTGGCAATTAGCGAATCAAATGCGCTAGAGCAAGATGAAAACCCAGGTGTATATGGCAAAGACATGGTGATTAAAACTCGCCGTGGCGTTATTAAACCGCGCAATGATAATCAAGGCGTGTATGTTGCAAATATTTTGCACCACGATATTACCTTTGGTATTGGCCCAGCCGGTACAGGTAAAACTTATTTAGCGGTTGCTGCAGCTGTTGATGCCTTAGAGCGTCAAGAAATTCGCCGTATTTTATTAACTCGTCCTGCGGTTGAAGCTGGTGAAAAACTAGGCTTTTTACCAGGTGACTTAAGCCAAAAAATCGACCCGTATTTACGCCCTCTATACGATGCATTATTTGAAATGCTGGGTTTTGAGCGTGTAGAAAAGTTAATAGAGAAAAACGTGATTGAAGTTGCGCCCCTTGCCTACATGCGTGGTCGTACGCTTAATGACGCGTTTATTATTCTCGATGAAAGCCAAAATACCACAGCAGAACAAATGAAAATGTTCTTAACTCGTATTGGTTTTAATTCAAAAGCTGTGATCACGGGTGATATCACACAAGTCGATTTACCGCGTGGTGCCCGCTCAGGCCTACGTCATGCCATCGAAGTATTAAACGGTGTCGATGAAATTAGCTTTAACTTCTTCCAATCACACGATGTGGTTCGCCACCCGGTTGTTGCTCGTATCGTTGAAGCTTATGAGCGTAACGATGAAGCAGAACGTTTAAAACGTGCAGAGAAGCAACGTGCGAAAGAAGCACAAGCAAACCAACAAGAAGCAAACTCGTGACCGAATTAGATTTACAAATAGCCTGTGAGTTTGACGACTTACCAAGCTTTGAACAATTCCAGCTATGGGCTGACAAAGCCCTTAGCAACTACCGTGAAGATGCAGAGCTGACTATAGTGATCAGCGATGAAGCACAAAGCCAGCAGCTCAACAATGATTACCGCGGCAAAGATAAACCGACTAATGTCTTATCTTTTCCATTTGAAGCACCACCGGGCATTGAGTTACCTTTAGTAGGTGATTTAATCATTTGTCCGGCTATTGTTTTAGCCGAATCAATTGAGCAAGAAAAAACCTTTCACGACCATTTTGCCCATATGGTTATCCATGGATGCTTGCATTTACTTGGATTTGACCATATAAAGGACGAAGATGCACTTGAAATGGAAAGCATAGAAAAGCAATTACTTGCCGATCTGAACATCGCTGACCCATATCGAGACGATATTTAAATTAACGGAGCAATTAGACGCAATGAGCGACGACAACTCGCAAACTAGCCAGGGTTCTTCTGGCAAAACGTGGCTGGGCCGCATAGCCCAAATGTTGCAAGGGGAACCCCAGAATAGAGAAGAGCTGGTAGAAGTAATTGCCGATGCGCAAGAACGCGACCTTATCGACCCTGAAACCAAAGATATGATTGAAGGGGTGCTAGGTGTATCAGAGCTGAAAGTGCGGGACATCATGATCCCACGCTCGCAAATGGTAACCTTAGAGGTTGATACACCATTAGAAGAACTATTACCTATGATGGTTGATTCAACACATTCACGTTTTCCTGTGGTATGTGAAGACAAAGACCATGTTGAAGGTATTTTATTAGCAAAAGATTTATTACCACTGATCATCAACAAAGATGAGCAACTGCCTTCTTTACGTGAATATTTGCGTCCTGCAGTTGTAGTGCCTGAAAGTAAACGTGTAGACACGCTGCTTAATGAGTTCCGTCAACAACGTTACCACATGGCGATTGTTATTGATGAGTATGGTGGCGTGTCTGGTCTTGTCACTATCGAAGATATCCTTGAAATCATCGTGGGTGAAATCGAAGACGAGCACGATGAAAGTGAAGACCTACAAGATATTCGCCAAGTTGCAAAACACGTATACGCTGTGCAAGCGTTGACCGAAGTTGATGACTTTAACGAGTATTTTAAAACTGGTTACAGCACCTCAGATGCTGACACCATAGGTGGTATTGTTTTACATGCATTTGGCCACATGCCAAGCCGTGGTGAAACAATCGAGGTAGAAGGCTTACAATTTAAAGTCACTAACGCAGATAACCGCCGTATCTTACAATTGCAAGTCACCATTCCAAAGGCTGATGATAACGACAGTGAAGAAACTGCTAACTAACCTAAGTCACCTTGCAAAAGATAAAAAAGCCTGGCTCGCACTTATTGCGGGCCTCTTTTTAACCTTAAGTTACGCACCCTATAACCTATGGTTTATAACTTTTCTTTCCCTTGGTGCTCTACTCTACTGCATTAACCCTCTCGCAAACGGTAAATTAGCCGCTAAACAAAGTGCTAAATATGGCTTTATATTTGGTTTAGGATGGTTTGGTGCAGGTATAAGCTGGGTGCATGTATCAATAGCGACCTTTGGTGGCATGCCATTAATCGCATCACTTTCGTTAATGGTGCTGCTTTGTGCTTATTTAGCCCTTTATCCTGCATTAGCTACTTGGCTGGCAACACGCCTTGCTACAGGCCCATACAGCTTTATATGTTGGTTACTCGCCGCTATCGCAACCACAGAATACTTACGTGGCACATTGCTAACGGGCTTTCCGTGGCTGAGTTTTGGTTATACGCAAACAGACAGCCCACTTAATTTTTTAGCCCCAGTGACTGGTGAGTTTGGGATTACGCTTGTATGTATATTAATTGCGTTTGCTTTATATCGCCTAGCAAATAAAGATGGTAAACCTCTTATCGCCTCTGTAGCCCTATTAGCTGGCTTATATGCGATTGCAAGCAGCAGCCAGCTACACTACCAAGACAAAACCATTAAGACTGTACTAGTGCAGGGTAATATTAAACAGCATCTTCGCTTTGAACCGTCTGAGTTTTGGACGACTATGAGCAAATACCAAGATATGACTCGCCTGCATTGGAATGCTGATTTGATTGTCTGGCCAGAAGCTGCTGTGCCTGAGCTTGAAGCATTATCAACCGAATATTTAACAGGCCTTGATAGTGCCGCAACGTTTAATGACACCGCGCTTATTACCGGTATCGTTGATTACCAATACGACACGCGTAACATTTTTAATACCTTAATAGTGCTTGGTAAAAAAGAACACAATGACAGTGAAGGCCACTATCAATATTTAGGTAAAAACCGCTATCAAAAGCATCAGTTATTACCTATTGGTGAGTTTGTGCCGTTCCAAGACTTCTTACGTCCAATTGCGCCACTGTTTGATTTACCTATGTCATCTTTCACTCGTGGCGATGAAGTGCAAAACAATTTACGCGCAAATGGCTTAAATATTTTACCGGCTATTTGCTATGAAATTGCTTTTTCTGAGTTGGTTCGCGGAAATTATCGCAGTGACTCCGACATTCTATTCACAGTGAGTAACGATGCATGGTTTGGTGACTCACATGGCCCGCATCAGCACATGCAAATAGCGCGTATGCGCGCCTTAGAGTTACAGCGCCCGCTAATTCGTGTGACGAATAATGGTATTAGCGCCGTTTACGACCCTATCGCTCAATCGCAATTAGCTATGCCACAATTTAAAGCGGATGTACTTGAGGCCAATATCACTTTAATCAAAGGCGATAGTATCTATAGTCAATATGGCAATTGGCCAGTATGGGCGGTAGTGATATTACTGAGCGCTGTGGGTGTCTTTGTAAGGGTTAAGAAATAACTATTAAAAAGGCTTCATGATGAAGCCTTTTTAACATTTTAAGATTCTATCTTAATCAACTCTACATCAAATATAAGTAGCGAGCCTGCTGGAATACTGCCGACGCGTTTACGGCCGTAGGCAAGCTGAGGCGGGATATAAAAGGTAAACTTATCCCCTTCGTTCATTAGCTGTAAGCCTTCGGTCCAACCTGCAATGACTTGATTCAAACCAAAGCTGATTGGCGAATTTCTTACCACTGAACTGTCAAAAACACTGCCATCCATAAGCGTGCCATGATAGTGAACCTTTACTTTACTGGTTGCACTTGGCTTTGTGTCATTACCTGAACTTTGCTCAATTTTGTATTGCAGCCCAGATGCGGTTTCATGAACATCATCGGCTTTACTGTTATTCGCTAAAAAGTCCGCGGCGAGCTTTTCATTTTCAAGGGCTTGTATCTTCGCCTTTTTGCTGTTTTTAAAGATTAAAAAACAAAAAATACCAATGATCAGTAAAAGTATTAAATTAATCATTCTGCGTCCTTCTCATCATCATTGTCGCCATTTACGATATCTGCAATATTGGCAAGCCTTGCTAAGGCTAGCGCGTTAATAGAGCCTTCAGGGTAACCTTCTGCGGTCATTTCACCTGCGTCTTTATCCATTAATAAGCTCAGTGCTTGATCAACCGTTTCAACGGCATAAATATTAAAGCGCCCTTTTTCAACCGCATCGAGTACTTCGTCATCAAGCACTAAATTAACTTGGTTTGATTTAGGAATAATCACCCCTTGCTCACCGGTTAAGCCACGCATTTTGCAAAGTTTGAAGAAGCCTTCTATTTTCTCGTTTACGCCACCAATTGATTGCACATCACCATGCTGGTTAATTGAACCTGTAAGTGCAATAGATTGGCTAATAGGTAAGTTTGTAATGGCTGATATAAGCGCGCACAGCTCTGCTAATGAGGCGCTATCACCGTCGATGTAGCCATAGCTTTGCTCTATTGCGATATTGGCACTGAGCGTTAGGCTAAATTGCTGAGCATACTTATTACCTAAGTAACCCGTTAATAGCATCACCCCTTTTGAGTGAATGGCTTTACCTAGCTCGGCTTCACGTTCAACGTCAATTACGCCATCTGCACCTGCGTACACAGTGGCTGTAATGCGTGCAGGTGTACCAAATGAGGTATCGCCAATGTGCAGCACAGTTAAGCCATTTACTTTGCCCACTGCGTGACCTTCGGTTGCAATTAAAATTTGCCCCTCTTTGATATCACTCAGCATGGTTTCAGAAATTTGCCCTGTGCGGTATTGCTTGCCAACAATGGCTTCATCTATGTGATGAGCATCAATCACGGTTTGCCCATCTTGTTTGGCATAAAAACTGGCTTCTGCCACTAACTCTAATACATCTGCAAAGCGAGCTGAGAGCTTGTTATGGTGCTCAGCTTGGCGATAACTAAACTTTAATAATCTTGCCATTGCCGCTTCATTTACCGTGCAATTAAGTGTTTGCTGACAATATTCCGTCACCTTGGTAATGAACTGATATTGCAGTTTATCGCTACTTGGCAAGTAATAATCAAAGTCAGCAAGGACACGGAATAACTCTGCAAACTCTTCGTCATATTCACCTATGGTGTAATAAAGGTCGCGAGAGCCTAGCAGCACTATTTTTACATCAAGAGGAATAAGCTGCGGACGTAACGTAAAGCTACTTCCCACTGAGCTGTCTTGATATGGTAAGTCGTTTTTGATTTGATGCGTTTTTAAAGAAAGCTTAAGGCCATCCCACACTTGTGGGTTCGCCATGACTTTTTCAGCATCCATAATCAAATAGCCACCATTAGCACGGTGCAGTGCACCTGGCTGAATTGAGCGGTAACTGGTGATAAGCGAGCCTTGCGAAGTCGCATATTCAATTTTGCCGAAAATATTGCCAAAAGTCGGGTTTGGCTCATACACCACAGGGGCTGCATCGCCCTCTTTGTATTCGACTAGAATGTTTGGCGCAAAGAAGTCTGTGAGCATCCCTTTACGGTCAAAGTCTTCTTTGTTTTCGTCGTTTTCATCATCGTCGAGCCATTCAAGTACCGCATCAATGATTTCTTCACGAATGTCTTTTAAATAACGTAATACACCGATGTGTGTCGCGTATTTATGTTCAAGGGCTTTAATGAGTGGCTTAGTGGCAAGCTCAGCAGTTGATTTTTTAAGGTTACGTAGCTTTTCAGATGACTCTCGTTTCCAACGAGGAAGCTCAATTAATGCTTCGATTAACGCGTCTTCAAGCTTTTCGATAACCTCATAAAACTCAATACGCAGAGGCTCATCAAGGGCTGCAAATTCACTGTCGCTCAGTTGTTTACCATTCACTAAAGGCGCAAATCCAACAACGCCATTTTCTTCAATCAGTGCCACACTTTGTTCAAGAGCCGCAATTTCAACAGCAGTAATTGCCGCATCGTAAGTATCGGTGAATTCACGATCGATTGATTTTTTCTTGCGTTGATAACCTGGGTTATCAAAAGCCGCTGGGAATGTATCGAGTACTTCGTCAATGAATGAATCTATATCGTCAGCTAACTGCTTTGATTGACCTGCTTGCATAAATAACGCGATTGGCTCGCGGTGGTCATCATAGTTGTTAACATACAACCACTCATTAGGCGTTGGGCGGTCTTTTGAATGGGCTGTGAGTTTGTCTTTTACTAAGGTGTAACGACCATGAGCCGCTTCACCCATCACATAAACATTGTAACCAGGTAATTCCATGCCGAGTGAAAAGTCGAGGGCACTTTGTGCACGTTGTTGACCAATAAATGGCAACGCTTCTGGATATGGGTTTTGCATACAAGTCGCAACATGACTTGCAGCAATCTTAGGCGCTAACGCAGAAATAGGTAGAGGGATTAGTTTTTTTGTCATTCTAACTTCTTATTTCCCAGTTTTGACTGGGCATTATAGGTAACGCCCAGCACAAGCCTGCGTCACTGATTAAGGTTGTAATGCCTTACGGCGAAAATAAATACCGCCACATTCAGTACAAGGAGTAATTTGCGTAGCATGGTAAACATCGTAACTATGCTGACAATTTTTACATACTAATGTGCCCATGGCTATCCATTCTCCCTCTTGATAAACACCATTGTGTTGAAAATCTTGGTTTAAGGCTTGCCATTCGAGCTGGGTTTTATCTTCAATGTGCGATAACTCATACCAAAGCGATTCTTTAAGCTCTAGCCATGCGAGTGAATCATAGTGACTGTCGTTTTCTTTAATGTGGTCGATATCGCGCTGTAGATAGTCACGATACTGATTGAGCTTTTCTTGCCCTAAGTCTTTAAGTGCTTGCTCTGACTCAACAAATTTTTCCATCGCATCTTTTAGCTCATGATCTTTTACATCTTTGAGCCATGCACTTAAATCGCTAAGCCAAGATTTATAATCTGCCATCGTTTACTCCTTCAAAAATGATGAAAAATCAACCGTTATTCTAGTTGAGTATAGGTTAACCTGCCCTGAAAATATATTTCATTGGAAAATTAACAAAAGCGCCTATTTGCCGCTGTGATTAGCATGTATTTTGGGTTATCCTTATCGACAATTTTTTATTAATTTGCAAGAAGTCTGGAATCGTAGATGCAAGAGCAATATAACCCGCAAGACATTGAGTCAAAAGTACAAGCCTACTGGGAAGAAAACCAAGTATTTAAAGTCACTGAAGATGAGAGCAAAGAAAAGTATTACTGCCTATCTATGTTCCCATACCCAAGCGGCCGACTCCACATGGGTCACGTTCGTAACTACACCATTGGTGACGTAGTATCACGCTTCCAACGCTTGCAAGGCAAAAACGTAATGCAACCTATGGGTTGGGATGCGTTTGGTCTACCTGCTGAAAATGCGGCAATCAAAAACAACACTGCCCCTGCTAAGTGGACTTACGAAAACATCGATTACATGCGCGACCAGTTAAAGCAATTAGGCTTTGGTTATGATTGGGATCGTGAAATCGCAACATGTCACCCAGAATACTACAAGTGGGAACAGTGGTTCTTCACTAAGCTTTACGAAAAAGGCTTAGTATACAAAAAGATGTCAACAGTAAACTGGGATCCAGTTGACCAAACTGTACTTGCTAACGAGCAAGTAATTGATGGTCGTGGTTGGCGTTCAGGTGCCATTGTTGAGCAAAAAGAAATTCCACAATGGTTCATCAAAATCACTGATTACGCACAAGAGCTACTAGACGATTTAGATAAACTTGATCACTGGCCTGAGCAAGTTAAAACCATGCAGCGCAACTGGATTGGTCGCTCTGAAGGTTTAGAAATCGAATTTAAGCGTGCCGATAACGAAGATACATTCAGTGTTTATACAACGCGCCCAGATACCTTTATGGGTGTGACTTACGTGGCAGTTGCTGCCGGTCACCCAATTGCACAAGAAGCCGCTAAAAACAGCGACGCTGTAGCTATGTTTGTTGATGAGTGTAAAAACACGAAAATCGCTGAAGCAGACATGGCAACCATGGACAAAAAAGGCATTGCAACTGGCTTTTATGCGATTCACCCATTAACAGGTAAGCAAGTACCGATTTGGGTTGCTAACTTTGTATTAATGGATTACGGCTCAGGCGCAGTTATGGCTGTTCCTGCACATGACCAACGTGACTACGAGTTCGCATCAGCTTATGGCCTTGAAATTGCTCAAGTTATCGCACCAGCTGCAGGTTCTGAAGAAACGGTTGATTTAGACAACCAAGCTTACACAGAAAAAGGTGTGTTAGTTAACTCGGGTGAGTTCGATGGTCTTGAGTTTGAAGCAGCGTTTAATGCCGTTGCAGACAAACTAGAAGCGCTTGGTGTAGGTGAGCGTAAAGTTAATTTCCGTCTACGTGACTGGGGTGTTAGCCGTCAGCGTTACTGGGGTTCTCCAATTCCAATGCTTAGCGACGAAAATGGTGATGAGCTTGCAGCAACAGAAGACATGCTTCCGGTTCGCTTACCAGAAGACGTAGTAATGAATGGTGTGACTTCACCAATCAAAGCTGATCCTGAGTGGGCTAAAACAACAGTAAATGGCGCGCCTGCATTCCACGAAACAGATACCTTCGATACCTTCATGGAATCGTCTTGGTACTACGCTCGTTACTGTAGCCCACGTTTTGACGAAGGCATGATCGAGCCAGGTGCTGCCAATTACTGGTTACCAGTAAACCAATACATTGGTGGTATTGAGCATGCGATCTTGCACTTACTTTACTCGCGTTTCTTCCACAAATTATTACGTGACTTTGGTTTAGTAAACTCAGATGAGCCATTTGAGCGCTTATTATGTCAAGGCATGGTACTAGCTGATACTTTCTATCGTAAAGATGAGAAAGGCGGTGATATCTGGATTTCACCAACAGACGTACAAACTGAAACAGACGACAAAGGTCGTGTTGTTAAAGCATGGCACAAAGAAGATGGCGAGCCGGTGTTCTCTGCGGGCATGAGCAAAATGTCGAAATCGAAAAACAACGGTATCGACCCACAACAAGTTATTGCCGAGTACGGTGCAGATACAGTTCGTTTATTCATGATGTTTACAGCACCACCAGAGCAAACTCTTGAATGGTCTGATTCAGGTGTTGAAGGTGCAATGCGTTTCTTAAAACGTATTTGGAAATACGCTGTTGATGTAGAAACAGTAGGCTACCAAGCGCTTGATAAATCAGCATTAAACAACGACCAAAAAGTTCTTCGTCGTGAACTTCATAAAGCAATTGCAAAAGTGACTGATGACGTTGAACGTCGTCAAACGTTCAACACTGCAATCGCTGCTATCATGGAAATCTCGAACAAGTTACTAAAGGCACCACTTGCTGATAAACAAGATGTGGCAATTGCTAACGAAGCACTTGAAGCATTACTTATCATGCTTGCGCCTATCACACCGCACATGTGTCACCAGTTATGGCAAGACCTTGGCAAAGAAGGCGACATCTTAGATGCAGCATGGCCAACAGTTGATGAGTCAGCACTTGTTGAAGATGAGAAGCTAATCATTGTACAAGTTAACGGTAAGCTACGTGCTAAGTTAACAGTGCCTGCTGATGCAACCAAAGAGCAAGTTGAAGCATTGGCATTTGCTGAAGAAAACGTGACTAAGTTCACTGAAGGCGCGACTATCCGTAAAGTAATTTACGTACCTGGCAAACTACTTAACGTGGTTGCTAACTAAGATGGCAGCGCTTCAAGCACTGAAAAACGGACTAGCCCTTGCGCTAGTCTGTTTACTGCTGACAAGTTGTGGCTTTCACTTAAAGAAAGCCTCTAACTTGCCTGACGACTTGAAAGTACTCACCCTTGTTGGTGATGATGAAAAGTCAGCCTTATTCGAATTAGTCGAAAAAGAACTGATTGCGAGTAAAGTTGAGCTTAACCAAGTTGGTAAACACCCTGAGTTAAAGATTCACAAAGACCGCTTAGAGCGTCAAATCTTGTCATTATTTGATAATGGTCAGGTTGCTGAATATGAACTTGCCTATAGCGTAAGTTATACCCTCAAGCGCCCTGGACAAAAAGCGATTAATCAAAGCTTTGAATTGTATCGTAACTACCAAGACGACCCAGACAATGCACTTGCAAAAGCAAAAGAGCTTGATTTGCTATTAGGCGAAATTCGTAAGCAAGCGAGTCGTCGTATTGTTCGTGAGTTATCACAACTGTAATGCGTTGTTATGCAAACCAGCTTCCTAGCCAGTTAAAAAAAGGCCTCGCGCCTTTTTACATGGTGTTTGGTGAAGAGCCTTATCAAATTGCTCAGTGCATCATGCAAATTCGTCAAGCAGCTAAACAGCAAGGCTTTGACGAGGTAATCAAATTTACTTTAATGCCGGGTTTTGATTGGCAAGAAATTGTTGCTCAATACCAAAGTATGTCACTGTTTAGCGCTCGTACCCTCATTGAGTTTGATTTAAACGAGCAGAAACCAGGTACGCAAGGCAGTCAAATCTTTAAGCAGCTTGTTGAGCTTGCTAATCCCGATACTATTTTGGTTTTAAAAGGTGCCAAAGCCAGCCAAGATATTCAACGCAGTGCTTGGTTTAAAGCCCTCGATAAGCAAGGCTTATTTGTTCCTTGTTACCCATTAACAGGTAATCACCTGAGCCGCTGGTTAGATGAGCAATGCTATCGTTTAAACTTAAACCTTCACAACAACGCGAAACAAAGCTTAATTGATGCCACTGAAGGAAATTTACTTGCCTGTCATCAAGAGTTAGAAAAGCTATCTTTGCTTTATGGTAGTGAGCTAATTGACCAGCAAGCCGTTATGCAAGGGCTACTGAATCAGTCAAAATTTGATATTTTTGATTTAAGTGATGCTTTGTTAAATGGCCACGCCGAACAAGCGGTTAAAGTAATGACTAAACTGGCTGCTGATAACACTGAAGCCATGAGTATTTTTTGGGCCATCAATAAAGAAGCAGCTAACTTACTGGCTATGCAACACGGGCGCTTGAATGGTGCCAATATGGCTGATTTATACAAAAAGTATAATATTTGGAAAAACCAACAAGCTGTTGTACAACAGGCCTTAAATCGCTTGAACATCCAAGTACTCGAACAAATTACCAAACAATTAGCTCAGTTTGATGCCGCATATAAACAAGGCAACCTTGTAGCCCCCTACCAAGCATTAATGCAAATATGCTTAGTGTTTTGCCAACCTGTGGCGATACCTTTACCTTGCCACCCGGTCTTTGACTAAGAGTAACAATTCATGATTGCTATTTTTGGTGGCACCTTTGATCCAATTCACTTAGGTCATATTAATATGGCCCAGCAGTGTGTTCAGCAGTGCCAACTCGATACCCTTTACTTCATGCCTTGCGCTATTCCTGCTCATAAAGCCAAGCCAGGAATAAGTGATGAGCATCGCATTAATATGCTAAAACTTGCGATTGACGACAATCCGCATTTTGCTATCGATTACCGCGAACTAAACCGAGAAGGTGCGTCTTATTCTTTGCTGAGTTTAGAAGAGCTTCGTGCAGAAAACCCAGCAGCGCCGATTATGTTTTTAATCGGCATGGACTCATTCAATAGCCTAGATAAATGGTTTAAATGGCAAGAGATTGTCAAACTTTGTCATATCGTCGTGTACCAGCGCCCGGGGCAGCACTGCCAAGTATCTGGTGAACTTGCAGCTTATAAAGAGAATGCCGTAACAGAGCAACTTAGCCAGCTACAACAAGCCCCTGCAGGTAAGTTATTCTTTTTAAATGGCTTACAAGTTAATGCCGCCTCAAGCGAAATCAGAAAAAAGCTGCATTTAAATAATGATATAGCGGAACTTTTACCTACCAATGTAAGTCAATACATTGCGCAGCATCATCTTTACCAAACAGATGAATAAATACTGCCTGCGTGATAAAATAACAAATTAAGATTATTTATTTTTGAGAAAACACTTTGGATTCTAAACAACTACTCGCATTTGCCCTTGATAAAGTCGACGATATGAAAGCCCGTGATGTGGTACAGCTGGATGTTCGTGGTAAGTCTGACATTACTGATTACATGTTAGTGTGCTCAGGTAACTCTAAACGCCATGTACAATCGATTGCTGATCATGTTGCTAAAGAAGCACGCCATGCAGGTGAAGAGCCTCTCGGTTACGAAGGCCAAAACGAAGGCGAATGGGTGCTTGTAGACCTAGGTGATGTGGTTGTGCATGTAATGCAAGACCAATCTCGCGACTTCTATGATCTAGAGAAACTTTGGGGCTAACCCTTAGCAAGGACATAGGTAACCATTTTGAAAATACAATTGATTGCTGTTGGCACCAAAATGCCAGCATGGGTTGAAACCGGATTCACAGAATATCAACGTCGCTTCCCACGTGATATGCCCCTTGAGCTAATTGAAATCCCCGCAGGTAAACGTGGTAAAAATGCGGATATCAAACGTATTTTACAACTTGAAGGCGAAAAGACCCTTGCTGCGATCCCTAAAGGCAACCGCATTGTTACGCTAGAGGTGACCGGTAAGCCAATGGATACCCATCAGTTGGCAAAAAGTATGGAAAAGTGGCAGCTTGATGGTCGCGATGTCAGCTTATTGATCGGTGGACCAGAAGGCTTAGCACCTGAGTGTATTGCAGCGTCTGAGCAAAAGTGGTCATTATCAAACCTGACACTACCGCACCCACTAGTACGCATTATTGTTGCAGAAAGCCTATACCGAGGCTGGAGCTTGAATAACAACCACCCTTATCATCGCGAGTAGTAAAGCCAATGCGAAAACACAGACCCACGATTCGAGACCACTCGGCTGAGGCAAACTTATTTGCTCGCCGAGCATTTGTGGGTTTTGTGTTTGTTACACTGTTAATTGGTGTGTTGTTATCTAACCTATACAACATCCAAGTTATCGAACATCAAGACTATCAGACACGCTCGAACGATAACCGCATCAAAGTTATTCCAATTGCCCCTAACCGTGGGCTTATTTACGACAGAAATGGCGTATTACTTGCTGAAAACAAGCCAGTTTATAATTTAGAAGTAATACCCGAGGAAGTTGATAACCTTGAAGAGGCACTGAGCGAAGTTGAAAAAGTTATTGAAATAACTGAGCAACAAAAAGCTGACTTTCTAGATGACATTAAGCACAACCGCCGCTTTAAAAGCCAAGTATTAAAAGCCCGTTTAGACGAAACCGAAGTTGCAAAGTTCTCGGTTAATCAGCATAAGTTTCCTGGCTTTAGTATCGAAGCTCGTTTAGCTCGCTATTACCCTTATGGCGATACCCTTACCCATGCCCTAGGTTATGTTGCCAAACTCAACAAAAAAGAACTCACCAAACTTGAAGCAGAAGACCAAGCTACTAACTACCGTGCAACACACGACATTGGTAAGCTCGGTATCGAAAAGTATTACGAAGAACTCCTTCATGGTGTGGTTGGTTCACAGCGCGTTGAAGTGAATAACCGTGGCCGAGTTATCCGTACTTTAAGCCTCACACCACCTGAGCCTGGTCACGACTTAGTACTTACTTTGGATATTGGCCTGCAACAAATTGCTCAACATGCCTTAAAAGATATGCGTGGTGCCATTGTAGTGCTTGATGCTAAAGATGGCGGCGTTTTAGCACTCTACTCTAATCCAAGTTATGACCCGAATTTATTTGTTCATGGTATCAGCAGCACAGATTACAAAAAGTTGTTAAACCCAGACCGACCGCTAATTAACCGTACCACGCAAGGGCGTTATGCACCTGCCTCTACAGTTAAACCTCATATGTCGATCCTTGCCCTTGAAGAAGGACTGGTAACCGAGCAAACACAAATTTGGGACCCGGGCTTTTTCCAAATTCCTAATGTGGAGCATAAATGGCGAGACTGGAAACGCTGGGGCCATGGTCATGTTGATGTTTATCGTGCTATTGAAGAGTCATGCGATACCTATTTTTACGATGTTGCTTACCGTTTAGGGATCACCAAAATCAGTGACTTTATGACGCAGTTTGGCTTTGGCGAACTCTCTGGAATCGATATTCACGAAGAAACATCTGCCATTATGCCATCGCGAGAATGGAAAGAAGCCCGCTTTAGAGAGTCATGGTGGCGCGGCGACACCATTTCAGTGGGTATCGGCCAAGGTTATTGGACCGCAACACCAATGCAAATAGCTAATGCAACCAACATATTAGTGAACCGCGGGCTCGATCACCCTCCGCACCTTGTACAAGTCGCTAAAAAAGAAAACGAAGTAACGCAAATCAATAATGATGAAAAGCCACCTGTAGTATTAAAAAACCCTCATCATTGGCAAATTGCGCTAGATGCGATGCACAACACCGTACATAAAGTCACAGGCACGGCCCATAAAGCATTTAAAGGGGCGAATTACGACCCAGCTGGTAAAACCGGTACTGCACAGGTTGTGAGTATTGCTCAAGGTGAGCGTTACGACGCAAAATCACTTAAAGAGCGCCAACGTGATAACGCTATCTATGTTGGTTTTGCACCCTATAACGATCCACAAATTGTGGTCTCTGTGGTGGTTGAAAACACCGGTGGTGGTAGTACAGTTGGTGCGCCTATTGCGCGTCAATTAATGGATTACTACTTCTCAGCGAACCCGATTCAAATAGCCCAAAGTGACGCGCCATGATCCCATTAAATAAAAAACGCTCAATTTGGCAGCGCCTACACCTCGATTTACCACTACTTATCGCCCTTATGACGATGATGGTAGCCAGCCTAGCAATTGTTTACAGCGCTAGCGGCCAAGACTCTGCAATGATGATACGCCACGCAACACGTATGTTTGGCGCTATCTTAGGTATGTTTATACTCGCCCAGTTTTCGCCTAACACATTAAAAAGTATGGTTATTCCGCTCTACTGCGTGGGGCTTTTAATGCTGGTTGGGGTGTTGTTATTTGGGGTTAGTTCAAAAGGTGCACAGCGTTGGCTTGACTTAGGAGTGACCCGTTTCCAGCCGTCAGAGTTAATGAAAATAGCCGTGCCAATGATGGTTGCATGGTATATCGGGCGTAACCATTTACCGCCAAGAATCATTCATTTAATTATTGGCTTTGCGATTGTAATGGTGCCAACCATTTTAATTAAAGAGCAACCCGACTTAGGTACCTCTATTCTGATTGCCAGTTCAGGGATATTTGTATTGTTTTTATCTGGGCTAAGTTGGCGTCTTATTGGTTTTTTATCTGCTACTGTTGGTTTGGCAGCATGGCCGTTTTGGCATTACGTGATGCTTGATTATCAAAAACAACGGGTATTGACCTTTTTAGATCCTGAAAGCGATCCGCTTGGCTCGGGTTACCACATTATTCAATCGAAAATTGCGATAGGTTCTGGCGGCGTTGAAGGTAAAGGCTGGCTGCAAGGCACACAATCACAATTAGAGTTTTTACCTGAGCGTCATACCGATTTTATCTTTTCTGTACTGAGCGAAGAGTTTGGCCTGTTTGGGGTTTGTTTATTACTTTGTATGTACTTGTTTATTATTGGTCGTGGCTTATATATTGCGGTCAATGCGCAAGATGCGTTTGGTAAACTGCTTGCCGGCGCATTAACACTGACCTTCTTTGTTTATGTATTTGTGAATATTGGCATGGTTTCGGGCTTACTGCCTGTAGTAGGTGTTCCGTTACCTCTAATAAGCTATGGTGGCACCTCAATGGTGACCTTGATGGCCGGGTTTGGCATTATCATGTCTATCGCTACCGATAAAAGGATGCTTTTAAAATAATGACACAGCGAGTCAATTACTTACTTATAGCGTTATTTTCTGTGCTGCTAGCAGCATGTAGCTCTTCATCTCAGCAAGGCCGTTATGCTATGGAGCATGATGCAGCCCCGCTTCGAAAACCAACCGAACTTGAAATGCAAGATGCCATAGTCACCCCGGTTGTTAAAAGCGCAAGCGCTAGTCGCCCTTACGAAGTCCGTGGTAAACGCTACACGCCGATGTTAGATGAAACTGGCTACTCTGAAGAAGGCATTGCTTCGTGGTATGGTCGAAAGTTTCACAATTATCACACCTCAAACGGCGAGGTGTACGATATGTTTGCGATGACAGCAGCCCATAAAACGCTGCCGCTACCGAGCTTTGCCAGAGTAACAAATTTAGACAACGGAAAATCAGTAATTGTTCGCGTAAACGACCGAGGCCCGTTTCATGATGACCGGATTATCGATTTATCTTATTCTGCGGCCTATAAATTAGGTTATTACCGACAAGGTACAGCCCGTGTTAAGGTTGAGGCTGTTACCCTTACCAATTCTGCCCCTCGTTTAAGCTACATTCAGGTTGCAGCGGGAAGTACTCTTGCTAATGTTGAAGCGCTCGCGTTTCAACTTCGTCAGCAATATCATGTGCCAACAAACATTGTTGAAAAAGATGGAATCTATCGATTACGTCTTGGTCCAATAAAAGATGCCGCAGAAGCACAAGCAGTTTTAGAAAAGCTAAAACAAAACCAATTTCAGAACGCGTTCTTGCTTTACAGTGAGTAAGACCTTTAGAATAGGTCAACGCAACATGTTTAACTTTAACCATTAATGAGTACGATGAAATCTATAAAATATAAAATCTTAAGTGGCGTTTGTGGCCTTGTTTGCACTGCTAGCGTATTTACTGCAACAGCCCAAATTATCCCTGCCCCACCTCAAGTTAATGCGAAAGGTTATTTCTTGGTTGATTTCACCACAGGTAAAGTAATTGCCGAAGGCGAAGCAGATACAAAATTAGCACCGGCTAGTTTAACCAAAATGATGACCAGTTATGTAATTGGTACTGAAATCAAAGCAGGTAATATTGCACCAACTGATATGGTTACAGTCAGTGAAAAAGCCTGGGCAAAGAATTTTCCTGAGTCATCAAAAATGTTTATCGAAGTCGGTAAGCAGATCAGTGTTGATGACTTAAACCACGGTATCATTATTCAATCAGGTAACGATGCCTGTGTAGCAATGGCTGAACACATTGCTGGTAGTGAAAGCGCATTTGCTGATTTAATGAATGCCCACGCTGAAAAGCTTGGCATGACTAACAGCCACTTCGTGAATAGCCATGGTTTAGATACTAACGAACACTTCACGACACCACGTGATATGGCAACCTTAGGTGCTGCACTTATTCGCGATGTACCTGATGAGTACGAAGTATACGCGAAAAAATCATTCACTTTTAACGGCATCAAGCAATACAACCGTAACTCATTGTTATGGGATGAAAGCATGAACGTTGACGGTATTAAAACTGGCCATACATCAGAAGCGGGTTATAGCTTAGTAACTTCTGCAACTAAAGATGACATGCGTTTAATCGCGGTAGTAATGGGCACAGAAAGCGAACGTGCTCGTAAAGTTGAAAGCAAAAAACTATTGAACTACGGTTTCCGCTTTTTCGAAACAATCACGCCATATAAAGCAGGCGACAGCTTTGCTGAGCAACGTATTTGGATGGGTAACAAAGAAAACGTATCGTTAGGTATCTTAGAAGATACACCTATTACTATTCCACGTGGTCAGCGTAAAAACTTAAAAGCGAACTTCGAGCTTGATAAAACATTAGAAGCGCCGCTTGCTAAAGGTACTAAAGTAGGCACGCTATTCTTACAGCTTGAAGGTGAAGAAATTGCACAATATCCACTAGTTACACTAGAAGAAGTGGAAGAAGGCAGCTTCTTTAGCAAGATCTACGATTACCTACGTTTACAAATTCAGTAATCTGGTCATAAAGTTTATAAACGCCTTGCACCGCAAGGCGTTTTTTTTTGTCTGAAAAATGATAGAATGCGCCCCATATCAGTCGCGCTGGGTCGAGTGCGTCGTAATCTAAGTTTGCTTAACGCCAGGAAATGGCAGAGAACACCTCTATTAAGCACACTCACTGTTTGAGGAGTCACCGTCGTGGTTCAACCTGTAAAAAATACTAAGTTTGACGAGTATTTAGATTTCCCATGCCCATTCACATTTAAAATAATGGGCTTAGCTAACGTAAATCTAACAGATCAGATCCTAGAAAAGCTGCAACCAATTGCACCTGGCGATTATGCGCCAAAGGTAAAACCAAGCAGCAAAGGTAATTACGAATCTGTAACGCTTGTAGCAACGGTTACAAGTAAAGAGCACATCGAAGAAATTTATAACGTGATCAGCAACATCGATGACGTACGTCACATGCTATAGGCCGATTACGGAGTAAGTCGTGAGCGAAAGAGAATTAATCGTTCGTCAATTAGGTCGTCAGCGTTACATGCCAATTTGGCAAAAAATGCAATCTTTTACCGACACCCGTGATGAGCACACAGCAGATGAAATTTGGCTTGTAGAGCACGAGCCAGTATTTACGCAAGGCCAAGCAGGCAAAGCTGAGCACTTATTAAATACCGGTGATATCGAAGTGATCCAAGTGGACCGTGGTGGTCAAGTTACCTATCACGGACCAGGCCAACAAATGATGTATGTGCTATTCAACTTACGTCGTTTAAACATTGGTGTAAGGGAGCTAGTAACTTGGCTTGAAGAGTGCATTATTGATACGTTAAAAGACTACGACATTGATGCCTACGCGAAAGCGGATGCACCCGGTGTTTACGTTAACGACAGCAAAGTTGCCTCATTAGGCCTTCGCGTTCGCCGCGGTTGCTCTTTCCACGGTTTAGCACTAAATGTAAGTATGGATCTAAGTCCATTCTTACGTATTAATCCATGCGGCTATGCTGGCATGAACATGGTGCAAACAACCGATCTTAACGGTCCGCAAAACCTCGAGCAAGCAGGTGCAGGGCTTGTAAAACACATGATTAAAAAGCTTAATGCTACTGTGGTTAAGCACACTGAAGGGTTTGAAAACGAATGAATAAACCAGTCAAAATGGAACCAGGCGTAAAACTGCGTGATGCAGAAAAAATGGCACTGATCCCAGTTAAAGTTTTACCGACTGAAAAAAACGAAATGTTGCGTAAGCCAGAGTGGCTAAAAATTCGCTTACCAAAATCAACTGAACGTATTGATGGTATTAAACAAGCGATGCGTAAACATGGTTTACACTCAGTGTGTGAAGAGGCTTCGTGCCCTAACCTATCTGAATGTTTCAACCATGGTACTGCGACTTTCATGATCTTAGGTGCTATTTGTACTCGTCGTTGTCCGTTCTGTGATGTTGCCCATGGCCGTCCATTAAAGCCAGACGCAGCTGAGCCAGAAAAGCTAGCGCTGACTATTAAAGACATGAAGCTAAGCTATGTTGTAATCACGTCAGTAGACCGTGATGATTTACGTGATGGTGGTGCACAGCACTTTGCTGACTGTATTCGTGAAATTCGTAAGCACAACCCAGAAATCACGATTGAAATTCTAGTACCTGATTTCCGTGGTCGTATGGACAGAGCCCTTGATATCTTAATCGAGACGCCGCCAGATGTATTTAACCATAACCTAGAAACAGCACCGCGTTTATACAAATTAGCGCGTCCAGGTGCTGATTATAAGTGGTCACTTGAGTTGTTACGCCGCTTTAAAGAAGCACATCCAGATGTGAAAACTAAATCTGGTTTGATGGTAGGTTTAGGTGAAGAAATTAGCGAAATCGAAGAAGTGTTACGTGACTTACGCGAGCATAACGTTGATATGCTAACTGTAGGTCAATACCTACAACCTTCTAAGCACCACTTACCGGTTAAACGCTATGTGCCGCCAGCAGAGTTTGATGCTTTAAAAGATTATGCAGACGAAATTGGCTTTACACATGCGGCCTGTGGTCCATTTGTTCGCTCAAGCTACCATGCAGACCAACAAGCAGCTGGTAAAGAAGTGAAGTAATACTTTTACAATTATTTAAAAGCCCGCATTAAGCGGGCTTTTTTATGTGCCAAAATATCAGCGCCCATAACGCGCTAAGAACATTTTTACAGTTTCGCTTATTACTTTGTTATCGGAGTCGCCTTCTTGGCGCTCAAAGCCATACAGCAACGGATAAAAGATCAGAGACTTTAACTGATACACAAATTGTTTTGCTGCAAACTCAACATCATCAATCGTTAAAATCTGTGCTTGCACACCTGCTTCTAAAAACGCCACCAGATCTTGCATACAGCCCATGTTATTACTGGCTAATGATTTTGCTAAATCAGGCTGCTGTAACATCTGCATAAAAGCAACTTTCGCTACTTTTAAAAACTCTTCAGAGGTCAAAAGCGCCACTTCTTGCTCAGCAATGCGTGTTAACTGCTGTGCAATTGGCACAGCAGCATCAAATACAACTGCTTGCTCTTGGCGGACTTTTTCAAACATAAACACTAGAATGGCTTGAAACAACACATCTTTATTTTCAAAGTGATTATATACGGTACGCTTTGAGGCACCCGCTAAGCTTGCAACCTGATCCATACTGGTATGCTCAACACCTTGCTGAAAAAACAATGTCTCAGCTGCATTCAAAATATCTAATCGTTTTCTCTGTGATAATTTCATGGACCCCTCCGATAAGGGTTACTAGTGTAACGCAAAAATAAAAAATGCACTAGATAGTTTACTTTTATAGCAAACCATGAAAAACTACACCGTGTAGTTTACTTATGGTGACGATATGAAATTTCTAAAATGGCTCGCAATCGCCACTCTATGCATCGTGATAGGAGTGTTTATTATGAATAATCAATTAGCCGCTGAAGGTGTGAGTGATAACAGCCACTCTGCGCAATTATCTGATGGCAAGTTCCACAATAGTGCTGAGGTAGAAAGACCCAGCTTTAAGAAAACGCTAGGTATCTTCAAACGCTTTATTACAGAAAAGAAAGTTGATGCAGAGCCAAAAGGCAAGCTTCCTATGCACTGTGTTTCTCATGCACAGCTTGAGCGTTTATCTAATGACACAGTGCATTTTGTGAAGTTAGGTCACTCCTCTATTTTAGCGAAAGTGTATGGCGAATACTGGCTATTTGATCCGGTATTTTCAGAGCGCGCTTCGCCTTTTTCATTCATGGGGCCAAAGCGCTTTCAGCCAACACCTATCAACATTAAAGAGCTACCAAACATTGCCAAAGTGTTTATTTCGCACAACCATTATGACCACTTAGATAAAGCAGCAATTAAACAGCTTGTTGATAAAACAGATTCTTTTTATGTGCCATTAGGAGTCGAAAACGACCTGAAAAAATGGGGCGTTGATGAAAAAAAGGTGCATAGTTTTGATTGGTGGCAAGAGCAAAATATGGCAAATAGCCAAATTGTATTTACACCAACCCAGCACTTTTCTGGCCGAGGTTTAACAGACGGCAATAAAACTCTTTGGGGCTCTTGGGCTATTAAAGTAAATGACAAGCGCTTTTATTTTAGCGGTGACTCTGGCTATTTTGCTGGCTTTAAAGAGATTGGTAATCGCTATGGGCCGTTTGATATCACTTTTATTGAAACCGGTGCTTACGACAAAGATTGGGCTGACATTCACATGACACCAGAACAATCAGTGCAAGCTCACCTCGACTTACAAGGTGATGTAATGGTGCCAGTGCATAATGGTACATTCGATCTCGCCTTTCATGCTTGGTATGACCCACTTAAACGTGTCGCTAAAAAAGCAGGACAAGAGCAAGTATCACTGAGTACTCCGCTAGTTGGAGAGGTATTTAAAATTCAAGATACGGCGATTGATAAAACGTGGTGGTAAAATTGGCAGGATGAAAGGTGCATTATTATCCTTTCATCCTGAATAATTAGTTATTTGTAGACTCCTTCTGGACAGCCCCCCTTCGCGTCCCATATAGTGAAACCCTGTGCAATCAACCAGAAAAACTATGACAACTCACCTTAAGTATGCAAGCTTGGCACTTGCAATTGGTATATTCGGATGCTCTGAGCAACCAACAACAAGCACTGATAAACCGAACGCTGAAAGCAATGAAGCCGTAAACATTGCCAATGTACGCTCACATATTAAAACCCTCGCTTCTGATGAATTCTTAGGCCGTGGCCCTTTAACTGAAGGCGAAACGCTCACTATTAACTATTTAGCCGATGAATATAAAAAACTCGGCTTAAGCGGTAGTTTTAATGGCGAGTTTTTACAGCCAGTTACTATGGCAAAACTCACCCCAGATCAAAACATGACCTTACAAGTGGGTGATTTAAGCTTTAATGCTGGCAGTGATTTTACCGCCCGTACCCAACAAATTAACCCTGAAATCAACATCGATGGCTCTGATGTTGTGTTTGTTGGCTATGGTATCAATGCACCTGAATATAATTGGGATGACTTTGCAGATATTGATGTAAAAGACAAAACAATCATTGTGCTTGTTAATGATCCTGGTTTTGCCACCCAAGACGACGCGCTTTTCACCGGTAATGCTATGACCTACTACGGTCGTTGGACTTACAAATATGAAGAAGGTGCTCGCCAAGGTGCAAAAGCGGTATTTATCGTTCACGAAACGGCTCCTGCCGCATACCCTTGGGGCGTTGTAGAAAGCTCGAACACGGGTAGCAAATATACCTTAATCGACCAAGATAAAAATGCTTCTGACATCCCTGTAATGGGTTGGATTGATGAGCAAGCGGCAAATGAAATTTTTGCTCAAGCTGGCCTTGATTATCAAACTGAAAAAGCCAACGCACTAAAAGCTGACTTTAAACCTGTCGACTTAAAAGCGAAAGCAGCGCTGACACTGAAAAGTGATATCTCTCAAGCGCAATCGCATAATGTTGTTGCAACGCTTAAAGGTAGCGAAACTCCTGATGAGTACATTGTAATTGGTGCGCACTGGGACCACTTTGGCACCAAGCAAACTGATGACGGTGTGAAAATCTACAATGGTGCTGTTGATAACGCATCAGGTAGCGCAGCAACGGTTGAAATAGCCCGTATTCTTACTGAAATGCATAAGAAAAAACCATTTAAACGCTCTATTATCTTTGCCAACTTTACGGCTGAAGAAACAGGGCTTATTGGCTCAGAACAATTCGCTACTGGCGAAATTGTACCAACTAAACAAATGGTCGCACTGCTTAATATTGATGGTATGAACGTGCTAGACGGCGTTGACTACATATTACAATACGGTAAAGGCATGTCTGAAATGGAAGACTACCTTGCAGATGCAGCGAAAGCACAAGGTCGTCATGTAAAAATGGACCCGCGTCCTCAAAATGGTTTGTTCTTCCGCTCTGATCACTTCTCTCTAGCTAAGCAAGGCGTTCCTAGCTTACTATTTATGAGTTTAGGTGATACAGATCCTGATTACATCGCGCACAAATATCATAAAGAAGCTGACGACTATTCAGCAGATTGGTCTATGGGTGGTGTTGAGCAAGATATCGAGCTGATCGTTGATATTGCTGCCAAACTTGCTGATAACGGCGATTGGCCTAAGTGGAAAGCCGAGTCTGATTTCAAAGCTCGTCGCTTACAAGACACGCAATAATCTTCGCTTAGATACAAAAAACCGAGCTAGTTGCTCGGTTTTTTATTGTCAGTTTTACTTATTACTCGTTAATTTTAGCTTTAAGTGATTGTGCTTCTTCTTGCACTTCGTCTGGGCCATTGGCAATAACATCTTCAACGGCTTGCAGCGCTGAGTCAAAGTCGTCTATTTCGATATATGCCCGCGCTAAGTCCAGTTTTGCTGAGTAACCACCACTTTCGGCATCAACATCAGTTGGGTTATCACCCGCTAGTAAGTCATTAAAATCACTCAGTCCTACATCCATATCAACCTCATCATAAGGTTCGTGGTCGAGTGCTTCATCGTCACTTTGTTCAAGTAATGAATCGATATCTACAAACTCATCCGTTGAAGTAGTTTGTTGCTCCTCGGCATCTAATGCCTGTACTTCAGGTTCAACTGGCTGTTCGCTTTCACCCTGTAAGTCTTCATTTAATAGTGCATTAAAATCAACGTCGAATTCACTTGCATCAGCAATATCAGCTTCATCTGGCTCTGCTAGTTCATTTAACAGTGCATCAAAGTCTGTTTGAGTAAGGTCAGCCATAAAATCATCATCGATTTCATCGTCTGACAGCTCACTTAAATCAGCCTCGTCAGCTAAATTAGACTCGATATCAGCTAATGTTTTCTCAGCTTCTACGGCATCATCAAGTTCAATATCGTCCAATTCGAATTCAGGGAACTCTTCTAATTCGTCTTGGCTATCAGCCACCTCATTGTCAATTGGCGCTTCGCTCGTTAACTCTGTTGTGCCTTCACTCTGTGATTGATCCGATAAGTCGTCCTCAGGATCAAGAACATCATCTTCTGTAAATTCATTATCAAGCAAGATCTCATCATCAAAATCATCGTCTAACTGATCAAGCTCATTACCCGTTGCTAATGAATTAGCAAGGTCTTGCTCTGCCTGACTTAACTGTAATGGTGCATCTTCATCTAACTCACCAGAAATGTCTTCATCAGATTCATCCAATTCAAAACCGGCTTCATCTAGCTCAAGCTCTGGATACTCTTCCAACTCTTGGCTAGGAGTCACGGTATCTTGCTGTAATGGCTCTTCATCGGCGGTTAAATCAAATTCATCAGTTAGGTCTTCATCTGCTAGCGGATCATCGCCTAAATCAATTTCAACTTCTTCTATGTCTTGCTCTGGTTCATCTATTGACCAGTCTGGTGCTTCGACATAGTCATCTTCTTCACCAATTTCATTTAATAACTCATCAACACTTTTCAGTGACGGATCATCAAACTCGTCAAGGCTATCATCTTCATCTAATAGCTCATCGCTATCTTCATTAAACTCTTGATTAAGCGCTTCATCGATATCAACTTCGTCACTATCATCCGTATCATCAACCAACTCTGATGCAATTGATTCAACATTCATGTCATCAACCGCTTGATCAGCATCGGCTAAATCTTCTAGCGACTCTTGTAGATTCTCATCATGCTCTGCACTGTCACTCTGTTCATGACTTAAATCTGATATCTGCGCTTCAGTGTCTTGCTTCAGCTCATTTGTTTGCTGAATAAGCTCTTCAAGCTCATCATCAACGTCAGAGTCCTGCTCATCACTAGCGTCTTCATCAAGTAATGAGTCAATATCTGCTACATCGAGTTCATCGTCTTGCTCAGCATTGTCATCAATATCTGAGCTACTTTCATCTGTAAACTCAGGTTCTTCTGACTCTGCATCAACCTCATCAAGTAGTGAGTCGATGTCATCGACATCTAAATCATCATCAAGCTCATCTTCGTCAATTAAATCGTCTGCACTAGGTTCCTCTACAAGCTCTTCAGGCTGCTCATCATCAAGTTCCGATTCAGGCTCTTGCTCTGCTTGAGCTTCATCTAATAATGAATCAATGTCATCGACATCTAAATCATCATCAAGCTCGTCTTCATCGATTAAATCATCTGCGCTTGGCTCTTCTACGAGCTCTTCAGGCTGCTCCTCAACAAGCTCTGCTTCAGGCTCTTGCTCTTCTTGAGCTTCATCTAATAATGAATCAATGTCATCGACATCTAAATCATCATCAAGCTCGTCTTCATCGATTAAATCATCTGCGCTTGGCTCTTCTACGAGCTCTTCAGGTTCTAGTGTTTCTTCAAGTTCTGGCTCAGCTTGTGCCTCATCTAGCAATGAATCAATGTCATCAACATCGAGGGCATCATCAAGCTCGTCTTCGTCGATTAAATCGTCTGCGCTAGGTTCTTCTGCAAGCTCTTCAGGCTGCTCTTCAACAAGCTCCGCTTCAGGCTCTGCTTGTGCCTCATCTAATAATGAATCAATGTCATCAACATCGAGGGCATCATCAAGCTCGTCTTCGTCGATTAAATCGTCTGCGCTAGGTTCTTCTGCAAGCTCTTCAGCCTGCTCTTCAACAAGTTCCGCTTCAGGCTCTGCTTGTGCCTCATCTAATAATGAATCAATGTCATCAACATCGAGGGCATCATCAAGCTCGTCTTCGTCGATTAAATCGTCTGCGCTAGGTTCTTCTGCAGGTTCTTCTTGAACTTCATCTAATAGTGAGTCAATGTCATCAACATCCAGCGCATCATCAAGATCATCGTTTTCTAATGCATCGTTAGCTTCAGCGGCTGGCTCTTCTGTTTGTGCATCATCAATTAAGCTGTCAATATCGAAATCATCTTCATCGATGAGCTCATCCGCGCTTGGTTCTTCGGCTGGCGCTTCTTCTTGAGCTTCATCTAATAGCGAGTCAATGTCATCAACATCCAGCGCATCATCAAGATCGTCGTTTTCTAATGCATCGTTAGCTTCGGCTGCTGGCTCGTCTGTTTGCGCTTCATCAATTAAGCTGTCGATATCGAAATCATCTTCATCGATGAGTTCAGCTTCAACGTTAGTTGTTGAGGCATCATTATTTTCATCGAGTAAGTCATCAATATCGTCTAGGTTTACATCTTGATTAGAATCCGTGTTGTTTTGCTCATCAATTAAGCTATCAATGTCAAAATCATCTTCAGCGTCATCTTCTGCAAGCTCTTCACTAAGCGCTGCCATTTCATCATTGGCGTTATCTAACGAGTCATCTTCATCAGTATCAAAAAGGTCATCAATGTCATCAGCACTTAAAATATCACCCGATGAATCTGCTGGAGACTGTTCGCTATCTAGGTCAATTTCATCACCTAAACTGTCATCATCAGTTTGATCGAAATCTTGCTGTAAAAATGCATCTAAATCATCATCGTCAGCACTACTTGAAGACTCATCATTAAACTCGATGTCATCACTTAATAAACCTTCTAGTTCATCTTGATTTAAAACACTGTCATCTTCATCAAAACTATCATCAATGCTGTCGTCAAAAATGATGTCATCATCAGGCAGCATGTCTTGGTCTAAGTCGTCATCTAACCGCACACTCAAGTCATCATTGTCTTCGACCGGATCAGGAACTAGCGGATCAGTTTCTATAATTGGTTCTAAATCATCATCAGCATTATAACTTGGGCTTTGTGGTAAAAATCCATCGTCATCGCTGGCATCTGTATCATCATTGGTGCTGTTGCGTTTTTTCAAAAACATCACAACGGCTGCAATGATCAGTAATGCAGGAATAAACATTAAAGCACCGAGAACAAATGGGTTGCTCAGTAAACTCGAAAAACTAAACCCACTGTCCTCTTCAATCTTTTTTGCTTTTTGCTGCTCTATGATTTCATTTTGTTTATTTATCAGCTCTTTCAGTTGCTTTTGAATTTCACTGTCTTGGCCAAGTTGATCACGAACGGTTTCAAGCTCTTTAGAAATACCGCTCAGTTGCTTTTTGAGCTTGTTGTTCTCAGCTAAAATCTCTTCAACATTTTCAACCGACGATTTAAACTGCTTTTGAAGCTCTACTAGCTGCGTGCCCTGCTCTGTTTTAATGGTGTTGATTTCTTTCTTAAGTTCTTGTTTTGCTTCGTCTACATCAACTTTACGGGCTTGAGTTACTTTCTTTTGCGATTCATTAATTTCAGCTGTAGTCAGCGTGCCGTTTTTCTTTTTTTCCCACAGCTCATCATCCTGTTCAGAGCGGGCTTTTGCTAATGTCGGGTTGACCGCACGCATTTCTGCAATGGTTGGAATTTTTAGGTATGCGCCATCACGCATATGATTTAGGTTTTGATCTAAAAATGACGATGGGTTTTTGTCATACAGAGCTTGCATGACCTGATAAATGCTTACAGAGTTGTCAGGGCGAATTTTAGCGGCAATACGCCATAATGTATCGGTCGGTTTAATTGGACCAATAGAGCGCCCCTGCGCACCGTAATCGACACCTTTAGGGCCTTTAAGTGTGGTGCCTTCATCAGAGTATGTCGGTGTTACCACCAATGCAGACGCTAATATGAAGAGTGTTGCTAAACCGCGCATGCTGATCCTTTATGTTTTAAATGTTAACGCAGCAACCTTGGTTGCTTAAACATCAAGTAATTCTTGCAGAATTGATTCTTAATTATGTTTTCTTGCAAGCTCTATTCCAGCTGCAAACTATAACTTAGTTGCCTTGCAATATCTATTGCAACACCTTGATAGTAAATAGCTTAAATAATAGCGGCTGAGAGGCTTTTTTATTGTTATCGTTAAGTTTATACGCTTTTACAGCGTATGCGGCAATAATTTGGCAGTGAATTCACAAAAAAAGCGGCAAATTGCCGCTTTTCTTAAATTTAGCTCAGCCTAAATCATCAGATTTATAAATAATTTGCGATTAGCTCTTCAGCAATCTGCACACTATTTGTTGCCGCACCTTTGCGCGTATTATCGCTAACAACCCACATGTTTAAACCATGAGGATGCGAAATATCAGCACGTAAACGACCCACGTATACAGTATCGTTACCACTTGCGTCTGATACTGCTGTTGGGTAATCGGCTAAGTCTTCAATAAACTCTACACCAGGTGCATCGTTTAATAGCTGCTTCACATGTTCGATATCTACTGGCATACGCGTTTCAATATTAATCGCTTCACTGTGACCAAAGAACACGGGAACACGAACACAAGTAGGGTTAACCACAACACTGTTATCACCTAAGATTTTTTGTGTTTCGTTGACCATTTTCATTTCTTCGCGGGTATAACCGTTATCTTCAAAGCTGTCGATTTGTGGGATCACGTTAAAAGCGATTTGTTTAGGGAAAACGGCATTATCCATCGGACGCGCATTCATTAAGTTTGCTGTTTGCTTAGCTAGTTCATCAACGGCTTCTTTACCCGCCCCTGATACAGCTTGATAAGTTGATACGTTAATGCGGTCAATGCCATAAGCATCATAAATTGGCTTTAATGCCACCAGCATTTGAATCGTTGAGCAGTTAGGGTTTGCAATGATGTTACGGTTTCTGAAATCCGCTAAGCTTGATGCATTCACTTCAGGAATAATTAGTGGCACATCGTAGTCATTACGAAAGTGTGAGGTATTATCAATTACCACACAGCCTGCGTCCGCCGCAATCGGTGCGTATTTTTCAGAAACACTGCCGCCTGCTGAAAATAAACCAATGTGAGCTTGGCTAAAATCAAACTCTTCAACATCAATTACTTCAATGCTCTCACCGCGAAATTGAATTTCTTCACCAGCACTACGGCTGCTTGCAAGTAAAAATAATTGGTCTACCGGAAACTTACGATCTTCTAAAGTTTCGATAATCTGACGACCCACTAAACCTGTGGCACCTAATACGGCTACATTAAATTTTTGCGACATGTGTTTTCCTCTTTTGAATAAAGCAAATGGCTTTATTCGTTAATTCTAAATCCCAGTGCAGCTAATGCGCCTTCACATGCACTGTTGGCAGCCACCGACAAAGTACTAAACTCGCGTCGTGGCGGGTAATTCTTGCGTAAACTATCAAAGCCTTCGCTTGCTAATTTACTTCGTAAAATGCCATCGTCGCGACGCACATCATAAATTAAGTGCACTAAGCGACCTATATCATCTAGGTTAAAGGTTTCACCTAGCGTGACAGAGTGGCTAATTGGTTCTGGCAAAAAATCGTCCAGAGACTTAAGCGCTGCGATGCCTTCAAGCTCACATACTTGCTGATACAGCATTTGTGTACCGCGGGCTTTGCCTTCAAGTGTATGCCCTGCAATATGCACACTGGCATAACGTACATAATCAAGCAGAGGTGTCAGTATATTGGGTTCGTTTTCCCAAACATCAAGCACACAATCTAATTTTGCGCCTTGCTCAAACAATGCTAGCAATGCTTGGTTATCAATCACATCACCACGGCTTGCATTGATAATCGTCATACCCGGCTTAAGTGCTTTTAAGCGTGTTTCGTCTAGCATGTGCAAGGTTTTATGCGGACCTTGTTTAACCAATGGCACATGAAAAGTCACAATATCGGCTTGAGCTAGTAATGTGTCTAACTCAATATGCTCTGCAAGTTCACCGGCTTCATGCTTCGGTGGATCACATAACAGCACATTCATACCAAGCAAGCTTAGCTTATCACGTAAACAGCTACCTATACTGCCAACACCCACTATGCCGATGGTTTTACCTTGTAATGAACTAGCATTTTCTTGGCTCAAGGCATACAAGCAGCTAATAACATATTCAGCAACCGCCACGGCATTACAACCTGGTGCGCTGCTAAATGCGATATTTTGCTCAGCAAGTAATTCGGTATCAATGTGATCAACACCTATGGTTGCTGTGCCCACAAATTTTAATTTATCTGCTTGAGTGAGTAAGGTTTTATCTACATTGGTAACAGAGCGGGTTAACAAAATATCGACCCCGACTAGCTGCTCGGGTTGAAGATTACGGCCATCAAATCGCTCAACATCACCAAAATCGGCAAAGTACTGCTCAACCAATGGCATATTTTGATCTGCAAGAATTTTCATTTGTGTGTCCGAGAGGCAGAAAGTGGCGCTATTGTAGCGAATTTATCAGTATTCGGATAGGTAACAACTAAGACTTTATAACAAATGAAAAAGCCGAGCTATTGCTCGGCTTTAAGCAAATACTGGAGAGGTTTAACCTTTATATTTGCTCATTACTAATGTGGCGTTAGTGCCACCGAAACCGAAGCTGTTAGACATAACTGTATTTAGTTCAACGTCTTTACGCTCAGTTACAATATTTAGACCTTCAGCTTGCTCATCTAGTTCATCAATGTTGATAGATGGAGCAACAAAGTTATGCTCAAGCATTAATAGCGAGAAGATTGCTTCATGAACGCCTGCTGCACCTAAAGCGTGACCTGTCATCGCTTTGGTTGCACTGATCATTGGTGAGTTACCACCAAATACTTCTTGAATAGCGCCAAGCTCTTTCACATCACCAACAGGTGTTGAAGTACCGTGAGTATTTAAGTAATCAATACCGCCTTCAAGATCTTGCATTGCTTGCTTCATACAACGTACAGCGCCTTCACCTGATGGAGCTACCATGTCGTAGCCGTCAGACGTTGCACCGTAACCAGTGATTTCTGCATAAATGTGCGCTCCACGAGCAAGTGCATGCTCAAGTTCTTCAACAACAACGATACCGCCACCACCAGAGATAACGAAACCGTCACGGTTTGCATCGTATGTACGTGATGCTTTCTCTGGTGTTTCATTGTACTTAGTAGACAATGCACCCATTGCATCGAATTCCATTGCTAGCGTCCAGTGAAGCTCTTCACCACCACCTGCAAAGATTACGTCTTGCTTGCCTAGTTGAATTTGCTCAACCGCGTGACCGATACAGTGTGCAGATGTCGCACATGCAGAGCTTAGTGAGTAGTTAACACCTTTAATTTTAAATGGTGTTGCAAGACACGCCGAAGTCGTACTCGCCATAGTACGTGGTACCATGTAAGGACCAACACGTTTTACGCCTTTTTCACGTAAAATGTCAGCCGCTTCAACTTGCCATTTAGATGAACCACCACCTGAACCCACTAATAAACCAGTGCGCTCGTTTGAAACTTGATCTTCACTAAGGCCAGCATCTGCAATCGCTTGTGACATTGAGATATAAGCGTATGCAGCAGCATCGCCCATAAAGCGCATTGCTTTACGATCAACAAACTCTTTAACATCAATATCGATTTTGCCAGATACGTTACTACGTAGGTTGTAGTCAGCAAACTCTTGGTTGAACGCGATACCACTACGGCCTTGTTTTAATGATTCTAATACTTCTTCTTTGTTGTTACCGATGCTTGAAACAACACCGATGCCCGTAATAACGGCTCTTCTCATGGGTAATTACCTTAGCTCTATACTAAATTGTGTTCTATTTTACGCTGAAATTACTTTCGAAGTGGTCAGCTTTCTAGCGTACACATGTACTCTGAATGTCTAGCTTATAAATAACGCCAGACTATTTCAAAGAAAACACGTAAAATAATGAAAAAAGTTTGTAGTTAATTAGTTAAACCATGATCAAAAACGCACATATTCATTTTAATCACCTTGGTACCCCTGTCGCCGATCAGTTTGACGATGTTTATTTCTCTAATGACGATGGCTTAGCCGAATCACATTATGTGTTTTATCAACAAAACCATATCCCGCAACGATTACAAAATCATGACCGTGACCACTTTGCAATTGCTGAAACAGGCTTTGGTACCGGGCTTAACTTTTTAAATACATGGCAGCACTTTGCTGCTCACATTGATAGGCAGCATGCAGAGCAAGAAGTTCAAAATCAACCCGACCATAGTGGTAAAAAAAGTGTTACCCGCTTGCACTTTATCTCTTTTGAAAAATTTCCTATTAAGCGTGATGACCTTGCTCAAGCACTCAAAGCCTGGCCTAGTTTAAGCAAGTATAGTGAGCAACTAATTACTCAATACCCAATTAATTTGGCCGGCTGTCATCGCCTTGAATTTGCAGGCGGCAAACTAATACTCGACCTTTACTTTGGTGACGTGCAAGACAGCATTGACGCCATGAGCTACCCAAGCGAAGGGGTTGTTGATGCGTGGTATTTAGACGGCTTTGCACCAAGTAAAAACCCAGATATGTGGCAACAGAGTTTGTTCAACAAGATGCGTGCTATCTCAAGAGCAAATGCCACACTCGCCACTTTCACTGCCGCAGGCTTTGTAAGAAGAGGGCTAATCGAAGCAGGCTTCAGCATGAGTAAAGCAAAAGGCTATGGTAAAAAGCGCGAAATGCTGATTGGCGAGCTCACTGAGCCTAATGAGCAACAATCAGGGCCTGCCTATTTTGCTCATCAGCAAAGTGAACTAAGTAATGTTGCTGTTATTGGCGGTGGTATTGCCAGTAGCAGTGTACTGTATTCACTGGCAAAAAGAGGCCTGAAAGCCATGCTGTTTTGCCAAGATGAAGCGCTTGCCATGGGTGCTTCTCACAATGTACAAGGGGCTGTTTATCCGCATTTGCAAGCGAAGAACTCACCGCACAGTGAAATGTTCGCTCATAGCTTTTTATATGCGATGCGTCTATATCAACAATTACTTGATGATGGTTTTGACTACCCTCACCAGTGGTGTGGTGTATTACAGCACGCGGTTAAACAAGGCCTAGCTGATAAACATCAAAACCTTGCCGATAAAGAACTTTGGCCAGTTGAATTAATGCGTAATGTAAGCGCCGAAGAAGGTGACGAAATTGCCGGTGTAGAAACAGACTACTCAGGTGTATTCTTTGCAAAAGGCGGCTGGGTAAATCCACCAGCCCTGGTTACAGCACTATTTAATGCGGCAAATTCGTTAACTGCCACTACCAATAATAAAATGGACAGTCACTTTAATTGCCATATTGAAAAGCTCGAAAAAACCGCTGATGGCTGGTTACTACACAGCAAAGAGCAAACTTTCGGGCCATTTAGCGATGTGATTAATTGTGCAGGTGAACACAGTGACCAGTTTAGCCAAACTCAAGCGCTACCTATTGTTGGTGTGCGCGGCCAAGTCTCGCATGTGCAAGCAAGCGAGCAGTCAAAAAGCCTAAAGACCGTGCTTTGCCATAAGGGCTATTTTACTCCTGAATATCAGGGCCATCATTGCATGGGCGCGACTTTTGAAAAAAACTCAAAAAGCCGTGAAGTTAAAGAGCAAGACAACCACACCAATCGTGAACAACTATTAAGTTTTTACACAAACAGCGAGTTTGCAACGACCTTAGGTGAGATAACAGCGGCAAAAGCAGCTGTAAGGTGCACCTTTATCGACCATCTACCTATGGCAGGTGAATGGGCTGAACAAAGTGATTATGTAAGCGCGTTTGCTAATCTACGCTTAGGTAAGCGTTATCAGTACCAAACGTTAACGAAACCTCAGCAAGGCTTGCATGTACTCACAGGCTTTGGTGCAAGAGGCCTGTGCAGTGCCCCTTTATGTGCTGAACATTTAATTGCTTGTTTAAACAATGAACCAAGGCCATTTAGCGAACGTGTGAGTCAGGCTATTCACCCCGCCCGCTTTATTGTTCGCGACCTAATTCGTAATAAAATTTAAAGGGGCTAAAAAGCCCCTTTTGATTGTTAATTACTTAATCGCTCAACTAGCTCTACGCGTCGGTTTAGCTGACGACCCAAATCATTTTTATTATTGGCAGCTGGTGCATAAGGGCCTACGCCATAACCAATTAAACGCGACTCTTTAATGCCGTATTGACTCACGAGCGCTTTAACAACTGCTTTAGCTCGCTTAGATGACAGCCCTAAATTATATTCTGGGCTTCCTTTATCATCAGTATGACCAACAACGTACAAGTTTAAGCTGTTATTTTTATTTAAAACATCCGCAATCACTTTTAATGACTCTGCTGACTCTGGCTTAATGTCTGATTTATCATGATCAAAGTAAATGCCATAAATGGCTGCTTTACCTTTTTGCTCTAGCTGCTTTAACACCTGGTCCGGATTGGTTTTAACTAAATCTCCTTGTAAAGGCTCTGTTCGAATTATAACGAGCTGCACTCGCGTAGTGCCTTGGTAATTACCCACAAAAAATGCGACAAAGGTTGTTTGATTTTCTATGGTGTTTTTCATTAACTGATAACGCGGCTGGCGATAATAGTTATAAACTTGTTTTACCGACAAGTGATCACCAAGTGCTTGTATTGCCTTACGGTCGTCACCACATGCTTGACGTTCGCAACTAAATACCGTTTCAAAGCCTTCTTTTGTTAAGGCAGACACATAGTTATGAAAAACCTTAAGGGTTGATACTTTTCTAATTTCATAAGTAATACGAGTGATATCGCCTGTCACATCTTCAGCAGGTAGCGCTTTGTTTTTACGGTTAAATATTCCTGTTGGTAGTGAAAATTCCTCGTAATCAATTTGCTCGTAGTCTTCAATAAAACTACCAGGATAACGGCTAAGTAATGGATGATCGCTTGAGCCTCTAATATCGTCTTTAGGTGCTTTGGTAACTGGATTTAATTGCTGTTTTGCAAAAGCAGCTGTATTGGCTTTTATCAGACCCGTTTCAAGCTCTTTAATCGCAATTGAGCTACTCATAACACGCGTTTTACTGTTGTACTGGCCAACAAATAACGACACTGCAAACTCAGGCTTTTCACCTTTAGTGGCAATAAGATAATATGGCTTACGATGATAATTATAGAGCTGAAAGTAACCGACTTCCTCTGCAAAATCACTGCTGTCACCGCAAGCGTCTAGCTGACAAGAATAAACAATATTAAAACCATCGGTGAGTAAAGCTTGTTTATAGTTTTCAAATACTTTGAGAGTGGCAACATTGTTTATTTCGTACAATGTGTGGTTTACATCGCCAATAAAGTCTGTGTAACTAAATCGTTCTGATGACTTTTTACTGTCATCAAACTGGCTCAGTAATTGTGTCTGTTCGCCACTGAGTTTAACCGACTTTTCAACGTCACTATTTGGATAAGGCGATAGCCATTGATTAGCAGATACCGCATTGCAAAATGCCAATATTACTAACACCAAAAGTTTAATAAATATTTTCACTTTAAGTCCTTTTAATTGATTTTGTACCTGATT
This sequence comes from Pseudoalteromonas sp. BZA4, assembly GCF_040104395.1. NCBI lineage: Bacteria > Pseudomonadati > Pseudomonadota > Gammaproteobacteria > Alteromonadales > Pseudoalteromonadaceae > Pseudoalteromonas > Pseudoalteromonas sp. BZA4. Next base: position 4,128 of record NZ_JBECOT010000017.1, on the reverse strand, counting down.
AAATACTATGCCAAATAATACTTTTTTATTCAAAGTTTGCTTGTACCCCTTTAAAAATAAATCCACACCCCAAGGTCTTTAGTTACACAGCAATTAGAAGGAGTTTGATATGAAAACCTTAATCATTGGCGCAACGGGCCAAATAGGTAAAATGACCACCGAAAAAATGCTGGCAAGTGGCCATGACGTAGTGGCTCTGGTTAGAGACAAAAGCAAACTGACTGCGCTTGAAAGTAATCATATAACGATTGTAGAGCAAGACCTAGAAAACGATTTTAGTCGCGCCTTCGAAGGGGTTGAGCAAGTGATTTTTAGCGCGGGATCCGGCGGCGCTACGGGTGCTGATAAAACCTTACTAATAGATTTATGGGCCGCAGTCAAAGCGATTAATTATGCGGTAGATGCCAAGGTTAAGCACTTTATAATGGTGAGCTCAATCGGTGCTGATGCCCCTGATAATATTGAAAGCAGTATAAAACCGTATTTAATTGCAAAGCACATGGCTGACCAACATTTAATCAATAGCGAATTAAATTACAGCATTGTCAGACCTGGCACGCTATTAAATGATGCAGCAACGGGATTATTAACCACCACGCGCCCTGCAACACGCCAAGATGCGGTGATCAATCGTGAAGATGTGGCAGATACCCTGCTATACCTTGCTGAACATACACCGAAAAAACCGCAAGTGTTTGAATTGTTTAATGGTGATAAGTCAATCGACAGCCTACTAAGCAATTGAATACGTATGCATAAGAAATAAGATTGAGAAAGCGCGTAAAGCACTTTAGTTTATTGTTTACATAATAATAACAAAGGTGCTTTATGCGTCATTTTGCTTTACTTTTTTGCTTTGCTTTTACGTCGGCTTGTTTTGCCGCACCGGTAAAAGTTCAAAGCTACAGTGGCGATACCTCCCTTCCCCACAAATTACTGATCAGCGCCATCGAACGTGCTGGCTTAGAGTATATTCACCCTTATGAAACCAATAAAGATATCTCTAATGCACGTATCTTAAACGATGTAAAAAACAACCAGCTGGATGTGATGTGGAGCATGACATCAACTCAGTTAGAACAGGATTATCAAGCCGTTTATATTCCCTTGTTTCGTGGCTTACTTGGCATGCGAGTCGCGATTGTGAAAGCACAAAATCGCGAACTGTTTAGCTCGGTAACTAGCTTACAAGATTTAAAACGTTTTACCGCTGGGCAAGGTAAAACCTGGCCAGATACGAAAATATTAAAAGCAAATCAACTGCCTGTTGTTACTACATTAAAATACCCTAATTTGTTCCCAATGCTTGAAGGCGAGCGCTTTGATTACTTCCCGCGTGGGGTGAATGAACCTTGGGATGAAATTGCCAATCACTCAGAGCTTAACCTCACTGTTGAGCCGCACTTGGTCATTAAGTACACCGCACCACTTTACTTTTTCGTCAACAAAAACAACCACACGCTACATAAACAGCTAAATGATGCGCTAAACGAGATGATTGCTGATGGCACATTTAACGCCATGTTTTTGGCAGACAGCCAAGTACAAACGGTTTTATCAAAAGCCAACTTAAGCTCGCGTCGCGTAATTGAGCTAGATAACCCAACGTTATCGTCGAACACACCTAATAAAAATAGCCCTTTGTGGTTTAACCCATTTCAATGAGCGCACAATGAAATCATTAAAATATAAAATGACCTTGGCACTGTCTTTGTGCCTTTTACTGAGCGTGATCTTCGTGATCAGTGCAAACTATCTGCTGGCAAAGTCGAGTCAAACACAACAATGGCAAGACGACATCACCGCCCTTAATGAGCAAATGCAGGTTATTTTAGCCGAGCCGGTATTCTCTTATGATGAGCCGTTAATCAATCAGATTATTAAAGCCTTTTCGCAAAACAAACATGTACATAGCATTTCAGTGACAGATCATCGCAATAAGCCACTGGCCGCTATCACTAAACAAAGCAATAACGCATCGGTTAGCAAAACTATTGATTTGCACTATTTAGATAATTTAATTGGTCACATAAAAATTGGTTACTCACAACAAGCACTGCATAGCACCATTGCTGAGTCGACACGCACCATGTTTATTACCTTGATGGTCTCATTTATCGCCTTGGGTGCGGTGATTATTTATATCGTGCGGCTTTTAGTGATAAAACCAATCGATAGCGTAAATAACCTTGTTGATGAAATTGTCAAAGGTGAAGGCGACCTTACAAAACGTATTAGCTATCAATCGAATGATGAAATAGGCTATTTGGTTGATGGTTTCAATCGATTTATAGCGCAAGTGCAAGAAATAATTACAGAGCTAGGCAGCACAGCCAGTGAGCTTGAAATGATAGCCAGCACAGTAAACGAAGCATCTGTGCGCTCTAAAAACGAAGCCGAACTTGAATATAACCGCACTGATTCTGCAACCAATGCGCTTAGTCAGTTAAGTGAAGCAACCAAAGAGATTGCGCAAGGGGCTAATCAAACCGCGCAGCAAACAACCGACGTACATCGCTTATGCCAACAGGGCGAACAAAACATGAATGCCAATGGCAACATGGTGGATGAGTTAGCTGCACAGCTCGACCACACATCAAACGTAGTTAAACAACTAAACGCCAGTAGTAATGAAATTAGCCAAGTGCTCGATGTTATAAAAAGTATTGCCGAGCAAACCAATTTACTGGCTCTAAATGCTGCTATTGAAGCGGCTCGTGCAGGTGAATCTGGTCGTGGCTTTGCTGTGGTAGCCGATGAAGTAAGAGCGCTTGCTAGTAAAACCTATGATTCAACGTCTGAGATTGAGTCGATTATTGTATCGCTACACAACAATACCTCTGATTGTGTAACCGCAACGGAGCAAAGTAAGTCACTCAGCGATAAAGTGAGCCAAGCGAATCAAAAAAGCCAAGCGGTGTTTAAAGATATTGCTAAACAAATCAATACTATTAATCAAATGAACGAGAGCGTTGCAGCAAGCTCTGAAGAGCAAACCAGTGTGACCGCTGATATCTTAAATACCATGCAGCTCATAAACCAAGGCGCTAAGAGCCTATCGCAAGAAGCTCAGCACCTCGATAACACCATAGGCCAGCTCAATGAATTAGAACGCGGCATCGTTGCCAAACTGGGTTTGTTTAAATACTAAAAGCCATAATTCCCTGCCACGCAAGTTGCAGGGAAAGCACCGTTAACACTAAACGAAAAATCTTTTTAAATTTATCTGACGAAATGCGGTGCAGTAACTTAAGACCAAGCCAAGTGCCTAAAGCACCACTCAATATCATGAGCATAACCAGCGGCAACCACTGCCAAAATGCAAACCCCACAGCCCCATATAAAATCGCTTTTAAGGTATGTTGTACTGTCATGCAGCTTGAAAATGTGGCGGTAAATTTAAGCTTATTATAATTATTTACATATAAGCAGCTGCCAACCAAAGGCCCGCTTGCCCCTACAAACATCGAGATAAACGTGGTCCAAAGCCCAGCGAGAACACGCCATAACTTTGAGGTTTCTCTGAGCTTTGGCGTCACACCCCAGAGTAAATAAAGCACAAAGGCAGCGACCACTAATTTCATTAATTCAAGGGGAATTGATGTGACAATCGTAGAGGCAACCAATGCTCCGATGACTCCCCCTAAAGAGAAGTACACAAACATAGCGCCATCAATATACTTAAACGTAAATAAAAAGCGGTTTGCATTAGAGCCTAACTGCACTAACCCATGGACAGGAATAACCACACTCATAGGAAGCATAGATGCCATGATCACCAGCAGCATTAAGCCGCCACCCGCACCAAAAGCCGCTGAAATCATTGAAGTAAAGCCCGCAACCACAATGAGCATGATTGTGCTGATCGGACTTAATAAATCTCCACCCAAAAACTGCCAACTGATCAAATCCATTGTTACGCTTAAAATAGTGTGTTTGAGCTAACGCTACCATGACTCACCACTATTAGCGACATATTGGAAATTAGTTTCGACTAAAAGACCACGGCAAGATCATTATAAATTGAACTTATAGAGCAAGTAGTGATCAGATCAAGGCATAATAATTACTTGGTCGCATAAATATGAGCACTACTTTTCTGAAACATTTTAATTCAATTACAGATCC
>NZ_JBECOT010000016.1:0-79487 GCF_040104395.1 Pseudoalteromonas sp. BZA4 | reverse complement strand
GATACCAAGCGCACAGGGCGTGCATCGGTCAGCGTGTTATGGCAAGGATGGCTTAAATTACAAGCCATCCTAGAAGGCTACGATTTAGCTAAATCTCTTGAGTCAGACTTGTGATCAAGAGACAGCTATTAAGCGCCTTTATCGTTAGTTTGATTGAGGGTAACAATTCGTTGTGGGAAAGGAATTTCGATATCCGCCCCTTGAATTGCTTTAAATACATTGCGGTTCACCGCTAATTTGGTCTCAATAATTTTGGTGGTTGGCACCCAAAAGCGATAGCTCAAGGTAACACCGCTCTCAGCAAAACGCTCAATACCGACTTGTGCATGAGGAGAGTCACTAACTAGTTCATGCTCGTCTAACACTTTTTCGATAAGCTTAATAGCGAGATCTGCATTGGCATCATAAGCGATGTCTATCTCACCTTTAACTAATGAATAGCTAAACGAGTTATGTAAAATTTCACCAACAATATGTTTGTTAGGAATGGTGATTTCGACTTTTTCTTCGTTAATCAGAATTGTGTGACCAAGCTCAATAGTTTTAACTTGCCCACTCACGCCTTTTACTTCAATAGTATCGCCAACAACAAATGGCCTTGTTGCAATGATAGCAAGGCCCGCACCATAGTTTGAAAGCATACCTTGCATTGCTAAACCAGCACCGAGTGATGCAGCACCAATGGCAGCAACAAATGGGGTCACGCTTATACCAATTTTGCCAAGGGCAATAACCAAGAACATAATGATCAGCAAAACTTTGATGACATTACTGACAAAGTTGGTGAGGGTAATATCGATATTGTGACGCTGCATGAGGCCAGCAACCATATTCGATACTTTTTGCGCAATCCATAAACCAATAAATAGAATTAAGATGGCACCTAAAATTTGCATACTGTAGGTGACCAAATATTCCATGATCAGATTGTAGTATTTTTCGACTTGCTGAATTTCTGAGTCAATCATGTGTTTTCCTAACAAGGTTACTGCGAATTCTGACTATACCAGAACATGCTGAATAACAGGATAGAGTATCGGCACTATTATAGCGCTGAGAAGCGCACTTAATGCCATCGCCACAGAGGCAAAGGCACCTGCTTTTGGCTGATCACTAATCAGTGATGCTGTGCCAATGGCATGGCAAGCGGTACCAATGGCAACACCTTTTGCTTGGGCATTGCGGATATTGATAAGCGAGAAAATCAAATTACCAAATATAGCCCCAAGTACGCCAATAAAAATCACCATGGCTGCTGCTAAAGAAGGGATGCCGCCTAGTGACTCTGTTACTAACAAGGTGATGGGTGTTGTTACAGATAAACTTGCTAGGGATGCGCTTAACTGTGCAGGGGCTGCAAAAACATAACATATTAGCGAGGCGACCAAGGTGGCATTGATCACCCCTAAGCTACAACTTATGAGGATTAGCAGCAGGTTCTTTTTTACATGGATAAATTGCTGATAAAGCGGTAAAGCCAATGCCACAATGGCAGGCTCAAGCAACCAGCTTAAAACTTTACTGTGCTCGGCAAAAGGCTCATAGGGGAGCTTTAGTGCCACTAACAAGGCTGCAGTTAATATAATTGCCCAGCACACAGGATTACTAAGCGCTTTGGCTGTGGCATGCTGGGTTTTCGCGTTTAAAAAACGCAGTACTAAGAAAAGCGCAATAATGCACGGAACGCAGAGCCACCATAAACTAACTGTCATTTTCGCGGCCCTTAAAATAAGCGATAACAGCGCCTATGAGTACAACACTACTCAGCGGCACGACAATAAAAATAGTTAGTAATAAAGGCCAGTTCTGCGAAATTAAACCTAGGTGCTCAATAATGCCAACCCCTGCAGGGATGAAGAACAACGGCATGTAATTAAGTAAAGGGCTGGCTGTTGGTTTTAAATGTTGTTCTTTTACGAGGCCCGTTAACAGTAGCACGAGCAATAACACCATACCGAGTAATGGGGCAGGGAAAGAGCTTTCAAGCAAAGCCGTCAAAAACTTGGCAACGGCTAAGCAGGTAAGAATAATGACACTACTGATAAGGTATTTCATAAGTCAGGATAATTGCGAATAAAGTACAACTACATCATACCCTTGTCAGTTGTACTATGCGACTTTAGCTTACCATGATTTGGCATTATTAAATTGAATATCCTCTGCACCTTTCGCCTTTGCAATCGCCTTTTTAGTATTAGGGTTCATCAGTAAGCGAATTTGACTCCAGGTTTCTTTAGCGAGAATTTTACGCTGCTGTGAACGGTAGCTTTGCTGAGTAATTCGTTTAATTGCTGCCAAGGTATCTGGCGAACGCGCCATGAGGGTTTCTAGTACAGCATCGGTTTGTTTATCAACGTCATCAGTGAGTTGTGTAACTAAGCCATACTCCTTAGCATCTTCAGCAGAGACTGGCCCTGCATGACTTGCTAACCAAAGTGCTTGGTCACGCTTCATTAAACCTGCAAGCACCACGTTAGCCCCCATATCAGGGCATAAGCCCCAACGCGCTTCCATGATCGCTAATTTAGCGTTTTTATCGACGATGCGGTAATCAGCACCAAGTGCGATTTGCATACCCCCGCCAAAACAGTGCCCGGTCACTTTTGCAATCACCGGAATACTTAAGTCTTGCCAACCTAGCACTACTTTTTGCGCTAAGTTTTGGTTTCCTGGTAACCACTTGAATAAAAGCTTGATGATATTGCTTGGCTTTTTCATCACCGCAGCAACATCCAGTCCAGAGCAAAAGTGTTCGCCTTCGCCAGAGATAACCACCGCACGTAAGCTGCGATCGCCTTTAATTTTTTTGATTACGTTTGAAAGCTCGACAAACATGGCAAAACTGAGTGCATTTTGTTTCTCGGGACGAGCAAGGCTAACCCATGCGACTTGTTGTTTTATTTCTAGTTTTATCATGGTAACTCCTCTGACCTGTTTGTCAGAGCTTACGAGTTAATTACAACTAAGTAAAGAATTGCTGATGTGTCGCAAGGAATTATTATTTTTCCAAAAATGGGTAACCTTGTCATATATTTAGTTACAAATTGGTGTATATTTTTAAAACAAAGATGCTAGTTCATCGCTAGTTTGATTTTGTGATTAGTTAGATACTTTCGCAAAATCCCATGACACGACTAGACTTAGCTTTAAGTCGCGCTACAAGGAGTAAATATATGCTGATGCGCAAAACAGCTCGCATAACAAAACAATCATCTCGTTCTTTGGCTTTTGCTGCAATTTCTGTCGCATTAACAACCACATTGGTTGGCTGTTCAGATGATAAAGCACAACAACAAGCTACGCCGCCACCGGCTGTATCAGTATTTAATGTCGTCACACAAGAAGTTGGTAATTACCGAGAATTTGTTGCACGCACTGAAGCATTCCAAGAGGTTGCGATTAGAGCCCGTGTTGAGGGTGAACTCATTGAACGCCACTTTAATGAAGGCTCATCGGTTGAAAAAGATCAGCTCTTACTGCGTATTGACCCATCTGAGTACCGCTCGACTGTGTCAGAAGCTGAGGCTGATCTAAAAAGTAAAATTGCCGCAGCAGGCGCCGCTGAACGCGATTTAAAACGTGGTAAAGATGTGGCTGCGCAAGGTTTCATTTCACAATCAGACCTCGATAAACTAACCACCAATTTTGAGCAAACCACTGCAGCTGTTAAAGCCGCAGAAGCTGAACTTGAAAAAGCAAAACTCAATCTAAGTTATACCGAAATTCGTGCGCCGTTTGCAGGGCGTATTGGTAAAGTGAACTATGACGTGGGGAATATTGTTGGGCCATCATCCAATGAGCTTGCGGAGCTGACCGATGTTGATCCAATTTATGTGAGCTTTCAAGTTGAAGAAGCTGACTACATCTCTTATCGTCAAAATCATCAAGCACCGTCAGATAAAGACCCTCGTGATGTGCCAATTGATTTAACTTTACGCTTACCGAATAATTCGACCTTCGCTGATAAAGGCGTACTTGATTTTGCTGATACCAAAATTAACCGCAACACAGGCACGGTTGAGCTAAGAGCCGCTTTTGATAACCCAGATGGCATTGTCATGCCGGGCTTATTTGTCACCTTGATCGTTGAAAGCACCAATAAACAAGACTTGGCACTCATTCCTCAAGTAGCGGTACAAGAAAACCAGCAAGGTAAGTTTGTGCTCGTTGTTGATGATGAAAACAAAGTGGCGATGCGAATCGTTAAGCTGGGTCGACGTATTAATGCGATGTGGGTGGTTGAGTCAGGCTTAGAGGCCGGTGAAAAAGTCATTATTGAAGGTTTACAAAAGGTACGCCAAGGCGCTGAAGTGAAAGCAGTTGAAAAAAATGTCGATGAAACAACCGGCACTATTTCTAGCAAAGCTAACTCTTAGGAGTGAGATATGATCAGTAAAACTTTTATATCTCGCCCAAAATTTGCCTTGGTAATTTCGATTGTTATTACCATTGCGGGTTTAATTTCAATGGCCTTGCTGCCAGTGAATATGTATCCGCAAATTACCCCTCCGCAAGTTCAAATTAGTGCTAGTTACCCAGGTGCAAGTGCGCAAATTGTCGAAGAGTCGGTGATCCGGCCCATAGAAGAGCAAGTTAATGGCGTTGAAGATATGATGTATATCGAATCAACATCGTCTAATAACGGCACGGCCAACATAACTGTTTATTTTAAAGTCGGCACAGATACAGATATTGCCCAAGTTAATGTGCAAAACCGTGTGGCACTTGCTGAAGCAGGCTTACCTGAAGAGGTTAAACGCCAAGGTGTGTCGGTTAAGAAAAAATCGAGCTCGATGTTACTTGGTATCAACTTATACTCGAATCAAGAAAATATCGACGCTATTTTTTTAAGCAACTATGCAACCAACTACTTAACCGAGCCTCTTGGCCGTATTAATGGGGTTGCATCAGCTGAGGTAATGGGTGAACAAACCTATTCAATGCGCTTGTGGTTGCGCCCTGATCGAATGGCATCATTGGGTTTAACTGTGTCAGAAGTTCAAGCTGCGCTGCAAGAACAAAATACTATCGTAGCAGCAGGTAAACTGGGGGCTGCACCCTCTGCACCGAGCCAGCAATTTGAATATTCGATTCAGGCAAAAGGGCGTTTAAAAACCCCTGAAGAGTTTGGTCAAACCATTATTCGCTCGAGCAAAGATGGTAACTTTGTGCGCCTGCACGATATTGCCCGAATTGAATTAGGTGCAGCAAGCTACAGCACAACAGCAAAGTTAAACCAGCAAGACACTGCATTTATTGTTATTTATCAGCTAACAGAAGCGAATGCGACGCAAGTTGCCAACGATGTAAAAGCACGTATGGCTGAGCTTGCTAAACAGCTACCTGATGGCGTTGAGTACTCAATTCCTTATGACACCACAGAGTTCATCAATCGCTCGATTGATGAAGTGGTCGTCACCCTTGTCCAAGCGGTTGGCTTGGTTATTTTAGTGGTATTTTTATTCTTACAAAATTGGCGCGCTACGCTCATTCCAACGGTGGCTATTCCGGTATCCTTGGTGGGGACTTTCGCGTTTATGATGATGATGGATTACTCCATCAACTTAATCACCTTGTTCGGTTTAGTGCTCGCAATCGGTATTGTGGTCGATGATGCCATTATCGTTATTGAAAACGTTGAACGAATACTTAAAGAAGAAAAGCTGCCAATTAAAGAAGCGGTTACCAAAGCGATGGAGCAGGTATCTGGGCCAATAGTAGCAACGACCTTAGTATTGCTTGCGGTGTTTGTGCCAGTAGGCTTTATGCCGGGAATAACCGGGGAGCTTTATAAACAGTTCTCGGTGACGATTTCATTTGCAGTACTCATTTCATCTTTAAATGCACTGACATTAAGTCCTGCTTTGTGTGCTTTATTGTTGAGTGAAAAAGCCATGAAGCCGATTAAATGGCTAGCACCATTTGAGAACATTATTACTCGTTCAACCAATGGTTACAGTAAAGTGATTAACTTTATCCTCAAACGTACAGCAAGAATGGCATTGTTTGCGGTGGTTATTTTTGCTGCTGCAGGTTGGTTGGTAAAAACGGTGCCTACAGGCTTTGTACCAGCAGAAGACCAAGGCTTTCTTTTTGTTGATGTGCAATTACCTGATGCGGCAGCAAGCGGTCGTACCCAAGATGTAATGCATAAGCTGGGGGATATTGTTAAAAATGAACCAGCGGCAACCGATTTTATTGCGGTTTCTGGTTTTTCATTACTCGGTGGTGCGGGTTCTAATAATGCGCTTGGTATCGTAGTACTTAAAGACTGGGAAGAACGAACTAGCCCTGAACTTGGTTTACGTGCGGTACTAACGCGCTTGATGGGGCAGTTTTGGGCAATGCCAGATGCGCAAATCATGGCCTTTAACCCGCCTTCAATACCTGGACTTGGTACAAGTGCTGGCTTTGAATTTAGGTTACAAGACAGTGAAGGGCGCGAGCCTGCTGAGCTTGCTCAAGTATTAAATGGCCTGATTTATGAAGCGAACCAACGCCCAGAGCTATCAAATGTTTACAGTACATTTAGAGCGAATGTGCCACAGTATTTCCTTGAAATTGACCGTAATAAGGCAAAAGCTCAAGGGGTCGCGCTTAGCGATATTTTCTTAACCTTGCAGGCGCAACTGGGCTCATTATACATTAATGACTTTAACCAATTTAGCCGTACTTACCGCGTTATCATGCAGGCGGAAAGCCGTTTTCGCCAAAACCCAGCTGACTTACAGTACTACTATGTACGTAATGATGAGGGAGCAATGGTGCCGCTCACTACATTAGCTAAACTTGAGCCAATTCTGGGTCCTACAAGCTTAACGCACTTTAATTTATACCGAAGTGCAAGCATTAGCGGACAACCTGCGGCGGGGTATGCTAGTGGTGATGCCATTAAAGCAATGCAAGAGTTGGCCGAGCAATTACCTACAGGCTATGTGTATGAGTGGGCTGGGCAGTCTAAACAAGAGATTGAAGCGGGTAACACTGCGCCAATCTTGTTTGGCTTAGCGGTAGTATTTGTGTATCTATTCTTGGTTGCGCAATACGAAAGTTGGACAATTCCGTTTTCGGTCATTGCAGCGGTGCCGCTGGCATTATTTGGTGCCATGCTTGCGCTGTATGTGATTGGCATGGAAAACAACATCTATGCACAGGTTGGTTTAGTGCTACTGATTGGCCTGTCCACCAAAACCGCCATTTTGATTGTTGAATTTGCTATGGAAGAACGCGCTGCAGGCAAAAGTATTTTTGAAGCGGCTCTTAACGCGGCAAGATTACGTTTTAGAGCGGTGTTGATGACGGCACTGTCGTTTGTACTTGGCGTATTACCGCTGGTGTTTGCAAGTGGTGCAGGGGCAGGCAGTCGAATATCGCTCGGTATTACCGTGTTATTCGGGATGTTAGCTGCAACCATTTTTGGCACCTTACTTGTTCCGCTATTTTATACGCTCGTGCAATCAATGCGCGAAAAAATAAAAGGCACAGCAAGTGCTGAGTAAAATCTGTTATTAATTACAAAAAAGTCAGGGCAACCTGGCTTTTTTTTTGGTAAAACTCAAAAGAGGTTTGTTATCATAGCCAGATTCAAAGCGATACACATGTGCAGAGGTTTAAGGAATGGCTGGTCCACGCTTATACAGTGAAGAAGAAGTAACTCATCAGGCTTATGATATCTTTTTAGAGTTAGCACCTGATAATTTAAGCGAGCAAGATATTGCTGATTTTAACGAGCACAGAGAAGAGCTTGGCTTTATTGAAGAAGGTGAGCCTGACGAGCAGTGGCAAGATTTTGTTGCACTAGAAATTGAACCTGAGCTGTTTGTACAAGTCTTAGTAGGACTTGAATTCGACAATCAAGATATCTTGTTTGCGAAAATTTTAATTAGCCGAGACAAAGATGCACCGTTTTGCCACATTCTTTGGAAAGATAGCGAATAACTCTCCAGCCGATGTTTGACTCTACTTTTAGTTGTTTTAATTCAATAAAACGAATTATTTTGCCCGCCCTGCTAGTTTGCAGTTGGCAGGCTTTTGCTGTTGATCCGTTTGAAGACTTTCATGAGTACGGGCAATTATCAGAAGAAGAAATCCATAAAATTCATAAAGGCGAGTTGCTGTACGGAGATATGGAGTTTGGTTTTATGGTAAGCCGTGGCAATACCAACTCAACCAGCTTCAAACTTAAAGGTAACCTATACCAAGATTTCGAAAAGTGGCGTAACCAATTTAAGCTCGATACTTTATACAAACGTGACCGTAATGAAGAAACTGGTGATGAAGAAGTCTCTGCAGACCGTATTTTTGTATCGGGCCAAGGTAACTATAAGCTAAACGTGAAAAATGAGTCATTTTTCATTTATGGTGACTACGAGCGAGATAAGTTTAGTGGTCTTGAGTTTAAGAGCACCATAGCGACGGGTTACGGTAACCGCATTTACCAAGGCAGCAAGAATAAAGTCGATATCGATGTGGGGCCGGGTTTATACCGCTCGGTGGCTGATCAAGAGACTGCAACAGAAGAAGATGAAACAAAAACAGGTTACCTGCTTCGTTTAGCGCTGCAGTGGGAGCGTACAGTCTCTGCTCGTACTCGCTTTAATCAAGATGTCAGTTATGAACAATCATTGTCAGGGTTAAACTCGCGTTTAAAGTCAGAAACATCCCTGATCAGCAAAATTATGGGTGATGTATCACTCAAATTTACTTACATGTATCGCTATAACTCAAAACCAGAGGAAGATAAGCTCAAGTACGATTCTGAGCTGAGTGCAACCTTTGTTTATAGCTTTTAAGAGAATACTTCAGAATGTATCAACATAAACAGTACGCTATTTTTATTTTTGTTATCTTAGGCTGGATTGGCGCCTTCATTGCCTTAGCTTGGAACTTAATTGGTGCAGATATTCCTCTTATGGTGTTTAGCGCTATCTTAGTGCTGGTGGCCTTTTTGTTTCATGGCTTAACGATTAAGGTGAGCGATAAAACAGTAAGCTGGGCATTTGGTCCGGGGGTATTTGGTAAAACAGTGACTTTTGATGAGATTGAATCTGTTCGAGCGGTAAGTAATTCATTTCGACATGGTATTGGTCTGCGTATCACGCATGATGGCTGGGTTTACAGTGTATCTGGATTTAGTGCTGTAGAATTGGCAATGAAAGATGGCACGCACTATCGCTTAGGAACCAATGACCAAGAAGGCTTACTTGCTGCGCTTAGAGAGCATATTGCTGAACCAGAGCCAGCACTGGATGCACAGAAAGCAGCTGAACAGATATAAAAAAAGCGCCAATGGCGCTTTTTTTTATAGTAATGGTTTAGTGGCTGTGACCACAACCACCTTCACCGTGCACATGACCATGTGCTAATTCTTCTTCAGTTGCATCGCGTACTTCAAGTACTTCAACATCAAAATGAAGGGTAATACCTGAAAGAGGGTGGTTACCATCTACAATAACGTCTTCGTCTTGAATTTCAATGATCATTACTGATTGGTCGCCAGCGTCTGTCGTAGCGCGGAACTGCATACCAACTTCAATTTCCATACCTTCAAACATTGATTTTGGCACTGCTTGCATTAGGTCATCGTGACGCTCACCATAGCCTTGCTCTGGCTCAACTGTTACGCTGAATGTGTCGCCCGCTTCTTTACCTAATAGCGCATTTTCGAGGCCTGGAATTAAGAAACCCGTGCCAACGATAAACACCAGTGGCTCGCCATCGAAAGAGTTGTCGATGGTGTTTTTGTTATTATCCAATACTGAATAATGCATTTTTACCACTTTGTTTGCTGCTACGATCATAGTCATTCCTATTTATTCATCTTCGAGAGAGTAAGGCAGAGCTTGAATAGATAACTCTACCTGAGGGAGGTGTTTTGCTCGCAAAATTTGGCCTGCTTCATTGTCGTTAGGAAGCACAACCAGACCCATTAAGGTTTGCGTTTGTTGATTAAAACTTTGGCTAATAAGCTTGCCAGCACGGCGCCAGTTTTCGCCCAGTTGTGTTTCGAGCTCAAGCTCATCAAGTAAGCCTTCAGCTTTGCCCGAAACTATATACATAGCACGTTTATTTTTGCCTAGGTATTTCATACGGGCGACGGTTTCTTGCCCTGTGTAGCAGCCTTTTCTGAAACTGATACCACCAAGCGCTTGCAAGTTAACCATTTGCGGTACGTATTCGCCAATAGCGTCGCTGTTTAATGACGGCTCGCCAGCGGCAATAGCTGCCTGTTGCCATAACGCGTCATCATCAAGGGCTGTTATGTCATCAGGTAAGCTAAATTCGTCGTTGACTATCAGCAATACGCGGTTATCTGCAAGCTTTAACGCTTTACCGCCAGCAAAATCGACTGCGCTGTGCTCGTCGTCAAAATTAATTGCTAAGGTTTCTAGAGTCGCTGTTAGGTCATCACCTAGTAAGCCAATTAGCGATTTTTCAGATTGCTGAATGTCTACTTGCGAAAATACCGCATATTTTTTTAACTCGACTAGCGATTGCTCTACCTCAGGTTTTGAGCCCGCAAGGTAATAGCTATCAAGGTATGAAAACAATCTAAACACACCCCAAAGCTTGCCTTTTGCATTGCAGTGGCCAGCCCAAAGGAAGTTATCATCAGTTAATTTGTTGATATCTTGCGTAATTTGTCCGTGAAGGTAAGACAACTTATCTTTGCCAGTTAGGCTGATAAGTGAATAAGATAAAGGACATGCGTAAACAGTCGACATAAAAACCTTCTTTACGATATGAATGAGCGCTAATGATAACTTAGTTAGGGTAGCAATTTAAATAGCTGTTTATTCGATAGCAATTTGGTAAACTGCAGACAAATAAGTACGAGGTTTAAAATGACTGAAATTCACAGTAAAGAACGTATTCGTTGGGCATGCCGTCGCGGTATGTTAGAACTAGATGTTTTATTTATGCCATTCGTTGAAGAAGCGTTTGACTCACTATCAAAAGAACAGCAAGCCGTTTTTCAACGCTTACTTGAGTGCGATGATCCTGATTTATTCGCCTGGTTCATGGGTCATGAAGAGTGTAAGGACCCAGAACTGAACGGTATGGTCGCGTTAATTTTAGACCGAGTTCGTGTATAGATTTACCGTCACAAATAACACCCCAGACCACAAACCCTTTGTGGTCTTTTTTTGCTTAACAGCCATCACTTTATGCTTTGTTTACCAGCATGTTTTCGCTCAACTTTTGGCTTGTTTAGCGTGCTTTTGCTTAGCCATTCTTAGTTTTAAAAAAGTCCAACAAGCACAGCCTGAAAAGGGTTTTATAATTTTAGAGCAAGCAGATCTCAGGTTTGTTAACGACAAACTTAAAATTCAAGGCCAGATAACAGCTAAAAGTTATGTGTTTGCTAATTTTGTAGTGCTGAGGTTGGCTGGGTTTTATCAATCACACTGGCTGATTATAAGCTCAACCAGTGTTGATGAAGAAAGTTTCTCGCGCTTAAAGCGTGCAATTATTGCAGTGCAGCAACCGACTTAGGAGTTAAAATTGTCGGCGTTGGATTTTCGTTTTGCTCAGGGTAATCAATTGTGTAATGAAGACCACGGCTTTCTTTACGCTCAAGGGCGCTGCGAATAATAAGCTCTGCAACCTGCACTAGGTTTCGAAGTTCTAATAAGTTATTTGTAACCCTAAAGTTTGCGTAATAGTCGTGAATTTCTTGCTGCAGTAATTCTACGCGGTGAAGCGCACGTTCTAAACGTTTTGTTGAGCGTACGATGCCCACATAATCCCACATAAATAACCTTAGCTCATGCCAGTTGTGGGTAATAACTATTTCTTCGTCTGAGTTAGTTACGCGACTTTCATCCCAAAGTGGTAAGGCTTCAAGGGCAGGGCTTGCATCGATTTTGCTTAGAATATCTTTCGCGGCAGCATGGGCAAACACGATACATTCGAGTAACGAATTACTCGCCATACGATTAGCGCCATGTAAACCAGTGTAAGCCACTTCGCCAACAGCGTATAAGTTATCTAAATCTGTACGGCCATTAAAGTCGGTCATAACACCGCCACAGGTATAGTGTGCAGCAGGCACCACTGGAATGGCTTCTTTGGTAATGTCTAGGCCAACACTTAAACATTTAGCGTAGATAGTTGGGAAGTGCTCAATGATAAAATCTTTGTCTTTGTGACTAATATCAAGGTACACACAGTTCGCACCAAGGCGTTTCATTTCAAAATCGATAGCGCGAGCAACAATATCGCGAGGGGCAAGTTCTTCGCGCTCATCAAAGTCTTTCATAAAGCGAGTGCCATCAGGGCGTTTTAAATAAGCACCTTCACCGCGCATTGCTTCGGTGATCAAAAAGTTTTGCAGCTCTGGGTGGTACAAACTTGTTGGGTGGAATTGGTTAAACTCCATATTGGCAACACGGCACCCTGCACGCCATGCCATTGCGATACCATCACCACTCGATACATCAGGGTTAGAAGTATATAAGTACACTTTACTTGCGCCGCCTGTTGCCAGTGATACGAACTTAGCTGCGATAGTTTCAACTTTTTTATCTACACAATTCCAGACGTACAAGCCGTGAACATGCTTGCCTTTTTTAGCTAAGCTTTTATCTGTGATTAAATCAATGGCATTGTAATTTTCTAACAGGGTGATGTTAGGGTGTGCTTGTACTTGGCTAATTAAGGTGGTTTGCACTGCTCGGCCAGTTGCATCGGCGGCATGTAAAATACGACGATGACTATGACCACCTTCGCGAGTTAAATGAAAACGCTCTTTACCTTTTGAATCGAATTCCATATCAAAAGGCACACCTTGCTCAATTAGCCACTTTAAACATTTTTTTGCATTGCTCGCTGTGTAGTGAACCGCATCACGGTCACATAATCCGCCGCCTGCATCTAGAGTGTCTTCAACATGAGATTCAATACTGTCATTCTTTTTATCAAATACTGCTGCAATACCACCTTGAGCATATAAGGTAGAACCTTCAGTTAATGCACCTTTACTAAGTACTGTCACCTTACAGTGATTAGCAAGCGATAAAGCAAGAGAAAGGCCAGCGGCGCCGCTGCCAATGATAGCGACATCAGTAATGTGATGTTTATTTTGGTTCATGTCTGTGGTCTTTGCGGTTACAATGCTCGGCTAGTAGTGCCAAAAGTTTGAGCAAATAAATTTTTATGTGGTATACGTATATGTACCATATTTGCTTTAACACTATTAGTCATTTTAATACGTTATACCAATCTTATTAGTTTTATCGTCACATAAACAGTTTATTGTTAGCTGTTTTTAATTGTGAATTCAATTTAGATAACCGTTGATTTTTAAGCAGTTATTGAGGTTGTCGTGTAATAAGATTGGTATGACTCAATTTATTTGCGAGCTATTTTATAAAAAAATCATTTTAAACTGAACTTTTATATTCATGGTGCAGTCAGAGTTTGTGTAAACAATGGCGAGTATATGAATAGCAAGCAAGAATCAACCAGAGGAGTACCGGCTCGAATGAGCGAGCAGGATTTGGATTTAGCGCTAGTTAAAAGGGTCCAGCAAGGAGATAAAAACGCCTTCAACCTATTAGTTAGAAAATATCAGAATAAAATTGCAGGTTTGATTTCACGTTATGTATCGAATCAAGGTGATGTTGCTGATGTCGCACAAGAAGCTTTTATTAAAGCTTACCGTGCTTTACCTAACTTTAGAGGTGATAGCGCTTTTTATACTTGGTTGTACCGTATCGCCGTAAATTGTGCTAAAAATTACTTAGTTGCGCAGGGTCGTAAACCCCCAGCTAACGATGTTGATGCCGAAGAAGCAGAATTTTATGACAGTGCAGATGCAATGCGTTCAAACGCATCGCCAGAAAACCTGTTATTAAGTGACGAAGTACGTGCTGTAATTTTTAATACGATTGATAGTTTGCCTGAAGATCTAAAAACCGCGATTACCCTTCGTGAAATTGAAGGTATGAGCTATGAAGAAATAGCCGTGGTTATGGATTGCCCTGTGGGAACGGTACGTTCACGTATTTTCCGTGCCCGTGAGGCGATTGATAATAAATTGAATCCATTAATAGGTGAGTCTTAGTATGACAAAAGCAGACGTTAACAAGTTGGATAATGAGCAGTTGTCCGCGTTACTTGACGGCGAGCAGCAGTTAACTGATCAAGCGATCACAAACGACGATGTGTCTACATTTGGTCGTTACGCAATGATTGGTGATGTAATGCGTGCTGAGGCAAATAACAACGCTTTTAATTTTGACATTGCAGATGCAGTGGCAGAATCACTTGAGCAAGAACCTGTTTACGCAGATTTCGCGAATAAAACAACGGCACCAAAAAGCGAAGAGATCGTGGCGGCAACAGGCACTGATAACGTGGTAGCATTTAATTGGCGTCGTCCATTTGCACAAGTGGCCATTGCTGCTAGTGTTGCTATGTTTGCGATTGTGGGCGTACAAACATTGCCACAAAACACCGAGTCTCCGCAAAGTGACATTCCAACATTACAAACAGTACCATTAACAGGTATGGCTTCTCCTGTAAGTTACTCATCTGAGCAGCCTGCATTAGAAAATGCAGAGCAAGGTTTACGTGAGTTACAACAGCAGCGTATTGGCGCATTAGTTCTTGAGCACCAACGTCAAGCACGTGTTGCATATTCGCTAGAAAAATCGCAAACTGCAGAAAATGCAGACGAGGAAAAAAACTAATTAAATGAAAGTTTTTACTTTTATTTTGTCGCTGGTATTAACGGCTCCAGCCATTGCCAGCGACGAAAATCCCGCCAAGACTTTATTAAATGATATGGCTACGGCCGTTCATACTCGCAACTTTGACGCATCATTTGTGGTTGTAAAAGGCCAAGCTATGGAACCTTATCGCTGGTTACATGCAAAACAAGGTGATATTGAACTTGAGCACCTAAGTTTACTCAACGGCGCTGGTCTAGAAATGGTGCGCGTTGACGATCAAGTGACCTATTTTGAGCCTCATTCAGAGCCTTATTCAGTTAAAACAGACTCTATTGCCGGGCCAATCCCTGAAGTACTTTTTAAAGATATTAACCGACTAAGCGCTCACTATGATTTTGTGCTTGGCGGAAAAGGACGTATTGCAGGGCGCTCAGCACAGTTAGTGCGTATCGAGTCAAAAGATGAATACAAATATAACTATTGGATTTGGTTAGATACTGAGTCTTCGTTGTTACTTAAATCTGCCTATGTGAATCACAAAGGTGAGATGCTTGAGCAGTTACAGTTAACTCATATCAGCGTAACAGAGCAGCCTGCTCCTATGTTAGTTGAAATGCAAAATCGTGATTTTCCAGCAGTACTTGCGACTAACGATTTAGCCAATAATGAAGACAGCGCAGCGAATGATTGGAAAATTGGTTGGTTGCCAGATGGCTTTAAGCTATTAAAGTCAGATCGTCATAAACTTGATTTAAATAATGAACTTGCTGACTATTATTTATATTCAGATGGGTTTGTTGAAGTGTCTGTTTTTATTCAAAGACCTTTACCGGGTAAGCGCGCAAGCGGCGCTTTAACCTCAGGTGCAACGACTGTGTATGTGCACAATGGTGGTAGCTTTGATGTATCGGTTGTTGGTAATATTCCTGCTATGACAGCCAAAGCTATAGCTGAGTCGGTAGCGCGACCTCTTTAAATCATGATTGAACAAACACTCACTGTCGTGTCGGTTAAAGGCACGACAGCGAATTTAGAAGCAGAACAAAAGCAAGCCTGTGCCGGCTGTAATGGTCGTTGTGGTTCGCAAGTTTTTGCAAAGTTGTTTGGAACAGCTAAAAAAACCTTTCCTTATACCTTCGAAAAAGAGCTCCAAGTCGGGCAAAAAGTAACTTTAGCACTTGATGATAGCCACTTAGTTAAACATGCTATGGCTGTTTACATGCTACCCCTTTTGTTTAGTTTAGGGTTTGCTTTAATCGCATTTTCGGCTTTTTCACTTGCAGAAGGCTGGCAAATTTTAGCCGCCGTGATTGGTGGCTTAACGGGCTATGCGATAGCAAAATCAAGGGTTAAGAGCCTTAAGCATGATATTAAAGTAATAAAAATTCACCCAATTACTATTCCTTTCACTCAAATAGATGGTGATTAAAGCCAATTAAATGTAAAATTGTCGCTTTATACACTTAGTCCATTTTATATAGAAGTTTAGAATCCAGTTTATGAAGCATATCCGTAATTTTTCGATCATCGCCCATATTGACCATGGTAAATCGACTCTCTCTGACCGTCTTATCCAAGTTTGTGGTGGTTTAACAGACCGTGAAATGCAGCAGCAGGTGTTAGACTCAATGGACATTGAGCGTGAGCGTGGTATTACCATCAAAGCGCAAAGTGTAACGCTAAATTATAAAGCTAAAGACGGCGAAACATATCAGTTAAACTTTATCGACACGCCAGGACACGTTGACTTCACATACGAAGTATCGCGTTCACTTGCAGCCTGTGAAGGTGCGCTTTTAGTTGTTGATGCGGGTCAAGGTGTAGAAGCTCAAACTTTAGCTAACTGCTACACAGCAATCGAAATGGACTTAGAAGTTATTCCAGTTCTAAATAAAATCGACTTACCACAAGCCGATCCACTTCGTGTAGCAGAAGAAATTGAAGACATCATTGGTATCGATGCCCTAGATGCTGTGCAATGTAGTGCTAAAACTGGTATTGGTATTGAAGAAGTACTAGAAATCATTGTTAAAGATATTCCGCCACCAGAAGGTGACAAAGATGAACCACTACAGGCGCTTATCATTGACTCATGGTTTGACCCATACCAAGGCGTTGTATCATTAGTACGTATTAAGCATGGTGAATTGCGCGCGGGCGATAAAATTAAGATCATGTCGAATGATCAAGTTCATATTGCTGATAAAGTGGGTATTTTCACACCAAAACAAACCAACACGGGTATCTTAAAAACCGGTGAAGTAGGCTTTGTTATTGCGGGTATTAAAGAAATCCATGGTGCACCTGTAGGTGATACCATCACTTTACAACGTAACTCTGCGCCAGAGCGTTTACCGGGCTTCCAGCGCATTAAACCGCAGGTTTATGCAGGTATGTTCCCAATTTCATCAGATGACTATGAGTCATTCCGTGATGCGCTTGATAAATTAAGCTTGAACGATGCGTCGTTATTCTTCGAGCCAGAAAACTCAACAGCACTAGGCTTTGGTTTCCGTTGTGGCTTCTTAGGTATGCTACACATGGAAATCATTCAAGAGCGTCTTGAGCGTGAATACGACATTGATCTCATTACCACTGCGCCAACAGTAATCTACGAAGTAGAGACTAAAGACGGAACTAAACAGATAGATAACCCGTCTGACTTACCGCCGGTGAATAATATTCTTGAAATCCGTGAGCCAATTGTTGAAGCTAACATATTAGTTCCGCAAGAATTTTTAGGTAACGTAATTACGCTTTGTGTTGAAAAGCGTGGTGTACAAACTAAAATGAGCTACCATGGTAAGCAAGTTGCGGTGACGTACGAATTACCGATGGCTGAAGTAGTCATGGACTTCTTTGATAAGTTAAA
The DNA here is from genome assembly GCF_040104395.1 of Pseudoalteromonas sp. BZA4. Classification (NCBI taxonomy): domain Bacteria; kingdom Pseudomonadati; phylum Pseudomonadota; class Gammaproteobacteria; order Alteromonadales; family Pseudoalteromonadaceae; genus Pseudoalteromonas; species Pseudoalteromonas sp. BZA4. Next base: position 61,937 of record NZ_JBECOT010000016.1, on the reverse strand, counting down.
ATCAACAAGCCGTGGTTTTGCATCGCTTGATTATAACTTTAAGCATTTCCAAGCTTCAGACATGGTACGTGTTGACGTATTAATTAATGGTGAGCGTGTTGATGCGTTAGCGATTATTGTACACCGCGATATTGCACAATCACGTGGTCGTCAGTTAGCTGAAGCACTGAAAGACTTAATTCCACGTCAGCAGTTTGATATTGCGATTCAAGCAGCGATTGGTCAGCATGTTATTGCCCGTACAACAGTTAAGCAATTACGTAAAAACGTAATCGCGAAATGTTACGGTGGTGACGTGAGTCGTAAGAAGAAACTACTACAAAAACAAAAAGAAGGTAAAAAGCGAATGAAGCAACTAGGTAACGTTGAAGTACCTCAAGATGCATTCTTAGCTATCCTTAAAGTTGGTAAATAATTAGAAGTAAATAAAGGAATTAATGCATGGCGGGTTACTTTTCTATTTTCTTAGTGTTGTTAACGCTAGGCTCAGGATTAATTTGGTTAATTGACCACTTTATGTTTGCGCCAAAACGTCAGCAACGCATTGCCCTTGCTCAAAACGCAGCAGGTGGCGAATTAGACGAAGAAACCGCTGCATTAATTGCGCCTGAGCCAAGCATCACTGAAACGGCTAAGTCAATCTTCCCGATGATTGCAGCGATCACTATTTTTCGCTCTTTCATTTTTGAACCGTTTCAAATTCCATCAGGTTCAATGATGCCAACCCTATTAGTGGGTGACTTCATTTTGGTACAGAAGTACTCATATGGCATCAAAGACCCAATTTGGCGTAGCCAGTTAGTTGATGTTGATGAACCTGAACGTGGTGATATTGTGGTATTTAAATACCCATTAGACGAGCGCGTAGATTACATTAAACGTACGATTGGTTTACCGGGCGATAAAATTGTATATCGCAATAAGCACCTTTATATTCAGCCAAAATGTGCCGAAGGTGAAACGCAGCAAGGTGATTTGCTGTGTAATGAATACAACAAAATTGATATGGAAATCCTCAATAGTGACGAGTTCAAGCAGGGTTCGATGAATTTAGTGCGCTTAGAAGAAAACCTAAGCACAGTGAATCATAATATTTTAATTAACCCGCAAGCTCCTGAAATGAAAGGCCGTTATTATCAACAACCAGGTACACGCTCAGACGAGTGGGTTGTTCCTGCCGATCATTATTTCATGATGGGTGATAACCGTGATAATAGCCAAGACAGTCGCTTTTGGGGCTTTGTACCTAAAGAAAACTTGGTAGGTAAAGCCGTCTTTATATGGATGAGTTTTGAATTTGAGAATGGCCCAGATGACTTTTTACCAGGCTGGGTTCCAACTGGTGTTCGTTTTGAACGCCTAGGTAATATTCAGTAACGATGAAAAAAAACGTAACAGAGTTATACAACAAAATAGGTTATACATTTACTGATCAAGCTTTGCTTGAGCAGGCAATGACGCACCGCAGTCATAAAGGCCAACATAACGAGCGCTTAGAGTTTTTAGGTGATTCGATTTTGAGCTTTGTGATTGCGAATGCACTTTACACTAAATTTCCAAAAGCACGCGAAGGTGATTTAAGCCGCATGCGTTCGACCCTAGTTCGTGGTCAAACGTTGGCTGAGTTTGGCCTAGAGTTTGGCTTAGGCGATTACTTACGCTTAGGTCCGGGTGAGCTTAAAAGCGGTGGTTTTCGCCGTGAATCAACCCTTGCTGATGCCGTAGAGGCGATTATTGGTGCAGTGTTCTTAGACTCAAACATTGAACAATGTGGTGAGTTAATTTTAAGTTGGTACGAGTCGCGTCTTGACGCAATTTCGCCGGGCTTAAATCAAAAAGATCCGAAAACATTACTTCAAGAATACTTACAAGCGCGCAAATTATCGTTACCTGGCTACACTGTAATTGATACAAAAGGCCAAGCGCACAATCAAACATTCACGGTTGAATGTATTGTTGAAGGGATGGATAGCATTATCTCAGTAGGTAGCTCACGTCGTAAAGCTGAGCAAAAAGCCGCTGAAAAAGCCTTAAAGATACTTAAAAATGAATCTTGATGATTTAATTAGCAAAGAACCTGCAGAGCTAGATACGCACTGCGGTATGGTTGCCATTGTTGGCCGCCCAAATGTAGGTAAATCAACCTTACTTAACTATATTGTTGAGCAAAAGGTGTCTATTACCTCACGTAAGCCACAAACCACACGCCACCGTATCATGGGTATTCATACCGAAGGTAAATACCAAGCTGTTTATGTTGATACACCAGGCTTACACGTCGAAGAAAAACGCGCTATTAACCGTTTAATGAACCGTGCTGCATCAAGCTCAATTGGCGATGTGGAACTTATCATCTTTGTGGTTGAAGGCACACACTGGAACGAAGACGATGAGATGGTACTAAATAAAGTACGTCAGAGTGGTCGTCCAGTATTATTAGTGATGAATAAAATTGACCAAGTTAAAGACCGTGATTTAGTGCTTCCGCACATGCAGTTTTTAGGTGGTAAATTTGATTTTGTGGCTATTATGCCGGTCTCTGCGAAGCAGGGTAAAAATATTGATTTAATCAAAGATGAAGTGAAAAAGCGTTTACCGCTTTGTGAGTTTTACTTCCCTGAAGACTACGTAACAGACCGTTCAATGCGCTTTATGGCAGCTGAAGTGATCCGTGAAAAGCTGATGCGCTTTATGGGTGATGAGCTACCATATTCGGTCACCGTTGAGATCGAGCAGTTTAAATGGCAAGAAAACGGTGTCTGGCAAATTAATGGTTTGATCCTCGTTGAGCGTGAAACACAAAAGCGTATGGTGATCGGCAATAAAGGCGAAAAGCTCAAAGTGATTGGCCGTGAAGCTCGTAAAGACCTTGAAGATATGCTTGATAACAAAGTGTTTTTAGAACTTTGGGTAAAAGTGAAGTCTGGCTGGGCTGACGATGAGCGTGCGCTACGTAGCCTTGGCTATGGTGAAGACTAAGTAAAGTCTTACACGCCATGGATAGCGAATTCTACACAGCATACTTGCTGCACCGACGTCCATTTAGCGACTCGCAAGTCATGCTCGATATGCTGGTAGAAGGCGTAGGTCAACTGAGAATGCTGGCCCGTGTTAGTGGTCGCCAGGCCACTAAACACAAAGCACAATTACAACCTTTCCAATCTCTGCTCGTACAATATAGCGGCAAGTCTGATTTAAAATACATTAATCGTTTTGAACCCCATGGCCGGCAAACTATGTTGCAGGGTACCGAGCTTTATTGCGGCTTCTATATGAACGAATTAACCAATCGTATCGTACCTATTAGTGAGCCGATGGAAAGTGTTTATCATCTTTATAAGCAGCATCTAGACGAATTATCAACCACTAAAAACCTACAAGCTGTGCTGCGCTCTTATGAGTTTCAGTTACTTGAGATGCTGGGTTATGGCGTTGATTTTAGTGTTGATGCCGAAGGTGATGAAATTAACGATGCAGCAAATTACCAGTATTTTGCTGAATACGGTTTTTTACTGCATGACGACCCCCATAGTGGCTTTTCAGGAAAGCAATTAAATGCCATAGCAGCTCATGACTTTAGCGCCCCTGATGTGTTATATATGGCAAAGCAATTAAGTCGATACCTACTCAAGCCTTTACTTGGTAAAAAGCCATTAAAAAGCCGTGAGTTATTTATTAAGTAGGCTGATGTTCAGCCTTGAATCGTTGTATTAAACAGGTAAAAAAATGAAAGATATTCTTCTTGGTGTAAACGTTGATCACATTGCCACTTTACGCCAAGCGCGTGGCACGAGTTACCCAGATCCTGCGCATGCTGCAGCTGTTGCAGAGCATGCTGGTGCAGATGGTATCACCATTCATTTGCGTGAAGACCGTCGTCACATTCAAGACCGCGACGTATATGTGATGGCAAAAACGATTCAAACACGTATGAATCTTGAGATTGCAGTCACCGATGAAATGATCGACATCGCCCTTGAAGTGAAACCTGCTTATGTTTGTTTAGTGCCTGAAAAACGTGAAGAGCTCACCACTGAGGGCGGCCTAGATGTTGTGGGTAATTTTGAAAAAGTAAAAGCAGCAACAGAAAAGCTAACAGCTGCGGGAATTAAGGTTTCGTTATTCATTGATGCCGACAACGCACAACTTGACGCTGCAAAAGCGTGTAATGCTCCATACGTTGAAATTCACACAGGTGCTTATGCTGATGCTGAAAATGACGAAGAGCTTCACACTGAGCTTGAGCGTATACGTAGCGGCGTACAATATGCTGATAGCTTAGGTTTAATCGTTAATGCCGGCCATGGTCTTCATTATCATAATGTAAAACCCATTGCGGCAATGCCAGAAATTTATGAGTTAAACATTGGCCATGCGATTATTGCCCGTGCAGCGATTGATGGTTTAGAAAAAGCAGTCAGCGATATGAAACGTTTAATGATTGAAGCAAGACTTTAACTGACGTCCTTAATAAGAGCCAGCAAATTTGAATACTGAACGCGGTGGATATAATATCCATCGCGTTTTTATTTACTCAGATAAACAATAAATTGTGCAAGTAATGAAGATAGCCAAGGCGAAAGGCAGAGTAGGGCGACTAAATATTGATACTTTTTCTTAAAGCTTTTTAAAACATCATCATCTATTGCCGACAGTTCACCTTTCTTGATTGAATGAATAACCATTGAGTCAGGTTTGGCCTTCATCAAACGGGCTTTACTTTCGTATTCTTGCCACTGCTCTGTGTAATTGATCTTTACGTAATCGTTTGCCATCCCACTAAGCTTTTTAGAACTGAGTATGAACCAAAAGAACGATAATGATGTAAAAAACAAAAATAAAATAAAAAACATTAATCTTCCTTGATATTCTTTCTAACTTTCTAACTTTCTAACTTTCTAACTTTCTAACTTTCTAACTTTCTAACTTTCTAACTTTCTAACTTTTATCGTTGTTGCTCAACCATACCTGCATCACTTAACAAATTATTCAGCTCATCAACAAGCTCAAATAATTCAGGCTCAATATAATTTAAATCGCAATCGCCTTTTAGTGCAGTCTCGAGTGTTTCGGCAAGTGATTTTAGTTTTGGTACGCCTGTGTAACAACATGCGCCATGGAACTTGTGTACTATGCTAAGTACATGTTCACAATCTTCTTTTTCTATAGCTTCATTGAGTAGGCGCAAGGTTTCAGGCACGCTGAGTAACAACATATTGAGCATTTCAAGCGCTAGCTCTTCTTTTCCGCCTGCGCGTTGAAGTGCCAGTTGCCAATCGAGGCGGGCACTTTCAAATGGAGGTTCTGAGTCAACTGCGGCAGTTTTACTACGTTCACGATTAATCGGCGATTGCGGGCTATGATCGCTAATTATTTGTTTTAGCATGTCCTCATCAATAGGCTTAGTTAAGTAACCTTTAAAGCCATCTTTAAGCAGTTGCTCTTTTTCACCTGCGAGGGCGTGAGCAGTCACTGCAATGATAGGGGTATCTTCATTAAGAGATGACTCGCGAATAAGTTTACATGCGGTAATACCATCCATAATTGGCATTTGGATGTCCATAAAGATCAAGTCATATTTATGGCTTTTACTTAAGCTGTAAGCTTGTGAGCCATTATGTGCGGTATCTATTAGCTCAATTTGTTCTTCAAGCAAGGTGCAAATTAGTTTTAGGTTAGCATCGTTATCGTCAACAACCAGTACTTTAAGTGGTAATAATTTTTCATCACCTTGCTCAATGTTATGCACTGGGTGGTCAAGACGGTAAGGCGCAGCAAGTACCTCACATAATTTACGGTGGTTAAGCGGTTTACTTAAGCAAGCATCTGCGCCGCTACCAACAAAGGCTTCACGCATATTATGCGAAACCGTATTAAGCATTATGTATAAATAATCAGTGACAGGACGCACTGCTTTTACATAACTCTTAAGTTGCTGCATATCGTCAATAGTAGCGGTATGGCCAATAATACAAATATCGTAGCTGAAGTCTTTGTTGATCTCATTTAAGAAGCTTTCTTCATCCATGCAGGCGGTTACGCGAGTTTGCCATTCATGCAGTAGCGATAACGTTGCTTGATGGGTATGCTCATGAGGCTCAAGATACAAAATACGTTTATTGATCAGTGATTGTGTTGGTAAGTCACTGGTAATTGAGTTACTTGGCGTTCTGAATACGGCATTGAACGTAAAGCAGGTACCATTACCAGGTGCTGAGTTTAGGGTAATACGGCCATTCATCGCTTCAACAATATGTTTAGTGATGATTAACCCAAGACCTGTGCCACCAAATTTACGGGTGATACTCGAGTCTGCTTGGCCAAATGGTGTAAACAACGCATCTTGTTTATCCATAGGGATACCCACACCGGTGTCGGTGACAGACACCAAAATAGAGGCGCGCTCTTCATCTAATAAGCGGTAGCCAACATCAACCTTGATTGAGCCTTTTTCAGTAAATTTAATGGCATTACTTAATAGGTTTATCAAAATTTGTTTAAAGCGGGTCGGGTCGCCAGTTAGGTTGTCTGGCACTTGCGGATGGATAAATATTGAAAGCTCAAGTTGCTTTTCGTGGGCACTTGGTGCCAACAGGGTCATAACTTCATTAATATTGTCACGGAGCTGGAATTGCATTGACTCAAGTTCCATGGCACCGGCTTCTAATTTCGAAAAGTCTAAAATATCACTGATAATTGTAAGTAAGCTATTGGCCGACAGTTCAATGGTATCTAGATAATCTTTTTGATGCTTATTCAGCGGGGTTTTGTAAAGCTGGCGCGTAAAACCAATTACACCATTTAAAGGCGTACGTAATTCGTGACTCATTTTAGCTAAGAAGTCAGATTTAACTCGGTTCGCATCTTGCGCATCTTTTTTAGCAATACTTAACTGAATATTTTGGGTTTCGTATTGTTCGAGTGTTTCGCGGTAATCAGAGGTTGCTTGGTCAATGTGCTTTTGCATCTCATCACGTTGCACAACCATAGTTTCTGAAATGGTATTTAAACCTGTGCGTAATAGCTCAAATTCGCCAAACATTTTTTGATCAAGCCCTGTGTCTACTTTGCCTTCAATGAGTTTGTCGGTAGCTAGTACTAACTTATTAAGAGGCTGAATAAACATGCGAGTTAATCTAAACGCTAATACGGTGGCAAGTATGAGCGCGAGTAAAATTACCACGCCACTGACTAATAATGCCCGTTGCTGGCCAATAATGGCTTGTTGTTTGTTGAGCATGATCACCACAGTGCCTAGCGATGCTTGGTAGCTGTGATGATTCCAAATCATGTCTTGGCGGCTATGATTAATTATGGCAGTAGAAAATGTTAAATAGTGCTCAGAATTTTGTACTTGAATGCCATCCATGCTGTTTGCATTGCTGCTAACAATTTCTTTGAATTCACTTTGGTATTTACTAAAAATCACTAACTCATTGTTTTCATCAAAAATAGCAATTGATTGGATAGCAGGGGAGTGTTTGTTATGTGTATGACTAACTAAGCGAGTTAATAAGGCTTTATCACGCTTTATTAATGGTTGCTCAACAGCAATGGCGAGGGGCTCAATAATAGTCACGCCCTGTTGATACAAAATTTCATCGAGCTCAATGTAACGATTTATTGTAAAATAACCGCCCAGCAACAAGCCTATGATCACAGTCGGTATAAGTGTAAGGGTTAAGACTGAGTCACGTAAGCCAAATTTAGTCATAAAGAATGTTGTTATCATTATTATCGTTGTTTAAGAGTATATACTTACTCCCGCTTTATCAATAATTAAGGTGTTGCCCGATGGCACAGATTTTCAAAGCCAAAAAGAAATCCGTTTCGCAAAAAATGCTAACCCTCAATGTCACTGCTATGGATCACCAAGGGCGAGGCGTTGCTAAGCAGGGAAATAAAGTCTGTTTTGTTAATGGTGCTTTGCCGGGTGAAGAAGTAAAAGCGTTATTGATTGAAGATAAGGCACGTTTTGCCAGTGCTGATTGTAAAAAAGTACTATCAGCCTCAGCGCATAGGGTTACTCCTTTTTGTCAGCATTATCAGGTTTGTGGTGGTTGCCAGCTACAGCACCTTAATGCAGAGCAACAATTGGTTGAGAAGCAAGCTGCGGTGAGCCAGCTGTTTAGCAAGTTTGCCAAAGCTGATGACTTAAATTGGCAAGCACCTCTGCTTAGTGAAGAGCGCCATTACCGTCGCTCTGCGCGTATTGCTGTAATGCATGACAAAGCCGCAAAGAAAATGCGCGTAGGATATCGAGCTCAAGGCTCTAAACAATTGGTGAGTATTGAAAGCTGTGATGTGCTGAGCAGCACTTTTAAAGACGTTTTTTCAGTTTTTGATGTTCTTATCAACAGCCATTCAGGTCTGAGTAGTATTAGTCACTTACAATTATGTGAAGCTGATAATGCGGCCTTTGTGGTTATTAGGCATACCAAAGCTATTAATGCAGAGTTAAAAGCCATAGTCGTAGCGGCGTGTGATGAATATAGCTGGCGTGTTGTGTGGCAATCACAAAGTGGTGAAATTGATCACAGTGACCATCCAATGCCGTACTACCAGATACCAGCTTATGATTTACGCTTTGAGTTTGGCCTTGAAAACTTTATTCAAGTTAACCCACAAGTTAACCAAGCTATGCTACATCAAGCAAGACAGTGGCTTGATTTACAAGGTCATGAACAGGTATTGGATTTATTTTGTGGTGTTGGTAACTTTTCATTATTGATTGCAAAGTATGCTAAATATGTTATTGGTGTTGAAGGGGTCGATTCTGCGGTTGCATTAGCAAAACAAAATGCGCAAACTAACTCATTGTCGAATACCGATTTTTATTGTTTTGATTTAACAAAATCAATGCAATCAGCTGCTTGGTTTAGTGCCGAACTTGACGTGTTAGTTCTTGATCCATCACGTACTGGCGCAATGGCTATTTTAGAGCAGTTACCACTTACTCAATTTAAAACGATTTTATACGTCTCTTGTGATCCTGTTACTTTAGCCCGTGACAGTGCAATTATTTTACAAGCAGGCTTTAGCATTGAAAAAATTGGGCTTATGAATATGTTCCCGCATACTGGGCATATTGAAACGATGGCGTTATTTCACAGGAGGTAAAGCGCACATGGTAGCCACTAGACAGTCACATCAGCTAACTAAGCCGAGTGATTTTGCCAGCCGTATCGAGCTGTTAGCGCTAACAGAAGACAAACATACCTTATTAGAGCAGGCTCACCAACTGTGCCTGCACTGCGATGATGCAAAACGTGAAAATACAGCCATTGAGATGGTGGAGATTTTAGCTGAGCTAAATTTAGATGCAGACTCGCTTGCCACTGCTTTTTTAACGCCTTATTTTTTAGCCGAAAAAATCTCAATTGAGACAGTCACCGAAAAGCTGGGTAATCACGTTGCGTTATTACTAACAGGCGTAAGCCAAATGGCTACCATCAGCACATTAGCCCATCAAGGAAAAGGCACAGTACAAATCGATAATATTCGCCGTATGCTGTTAGCCATGGTTGAAGATGTGCGCGCCGTAGTGATTAAACTTGCAGAGCAAGTGTGCCACCTGCGTGATGTGAAAGACGCCAGTGAAGAAGAGCGTGTCATTGCCGCTAAAGAAACACGCGACATTTTTGCGCCCCTAGCTAATCGTTTAGGGATTGGTCAGCTTAAATGGGAACTTGAAGATCTTTCGTTCCGTTATTTGCACCCAGATACCTATAAAAATATCGCCAAACAGCTGGATGATAAGCGCCTTGCCCGTGAAGCTTACATGGAGAACATGGTTGCTTTAGTAAAAGCACGCTTGGCTGAAGCAGGTATTGAAGGTGAGGTGTATGGCCGCCCTAAGCATATCTACAGCATCTACAAAAAAATGGCACAGAAGAACTACGAGTTCGACCAGCTTTTTGATATTCGCGCTATGCGCATAGTGGTAGAGCGTCTGCAAGATTGTTACGCTGCATTAGGTATCGTGCATACTAACTGGCGCCATTTAAATAAAGAATTTGATGATTACATCGCAACACCTAAGCAAAACGGTTATCAGTCAATTCATACCGTGGTATTTGGTCCAGAAGGCAAAACCGTTGAAATTCAAATTCGTACGAGCGAAATGCACCAAGATGCTGAGCTAGGTGTTGCTGCGCACTGGATGTACAAAGAAGGTGCATTGCCAGGACGTGGTTCAGGCTACGAGCAAAAAATTAGCTGGTTACGTAAGTTACTGCAATGGCAAGAAGAAGTTGTTGATGGCAGTGACTTAGCGGAAGAGCTTAAAAACCAAGTAGTAGAAGACCGTGTTTATGTGTTTACGCCTAAAGGGGATATTTTCGATTTGCCGCTGGGTGCAACACCACTTGATTTTGCTTATTACATTCACTCAAATGTAGGGCATCGTTGTATTGGCGCAAAAGTGTTTGGCAAAATTGTGCCATTTACTCACCAATTAAGCACCGGCGATCAGGTTGAAATTTTAACTCAAAAGCAACCTAACCCAAGCCGTGATTGGTTAAACCCATCGCTAGGTTATATTAAGTCTTCACGAGCACGCTCTAAAATCCATCATTGGTTTAAGCAGCTGGATCGCGATAAAAACTTAAGTGCCGGTAAAGAAATACTCGAAAGTGAGCTGCAAAAGCTAGATTTAACAACCAAAGATCTAGCGCCAGCAATCGAGCGCTTTAACCTTAAAGGCCTTGACGACCTTATGGTTGCGGTAGGTGCTGGAGATGTTCGCTTAAACCAGTTATTAAACTTTATTAGTGACCGTGAGCATGACGAGCCACAAATTAAGTTTAAAAAACCAAAAAGTGTCACCGGCGATAAGAACGGTATTGTTGTAGATGGGGTAGGTAGCTTAATGAGCCATGTTGCTAAATGCTGCCGACCTGTGCCGGGCGATGAAATTATTGGCTACATTACGCAAGGCCGAGGGATTGCAGTTCACCGTGAAGATTGCGATTCGTTTGAGAAACTTCGTGAAAAGCATCCTGAGCGGGTGATATCAGTAAGTTGGTCAGACGATGTCAATGGCTCTTACTCATTGACGATTAAAGTTGAAGCGACCGATCGTTCAGGCCTTATTCGAGATATCAGCTCAGTACTTGCAAACGAAAAAGTGAATGTGCTGAACATGAACGTCAACACAGTAGAAGATAAGCAGCTTGCGCTGTTTTCAATGCAGGTTGAAGTACATGACTTATCAAGCACCAACCGCTTATTGTCTAAGTTACACCAAATCGAAGGTGTACATGATGCAAAGCGTGGTCATTCGTAATGGATGATAAACAGGCAATTGAGCAGTCGCTTGCAATTATGGCTAAACTACGGGACCCAGAATCTGGGTGCCCGTGGGATTTAAAACAAGACTTTAAATCAATAGTGCCGCATACCCTTGAAGAAGCTTACGAAGTAGCAGACTGCATTGAAAAAGGTGAGCTTACCGAGCTTAAAAGTGAGCTTGGCGATTTACTGTTTCAAGTCATCTTTTATGCTCAACTTGCCAAAGAGCAAGGATTATTTGATTTTACCGATGTGGCTAATACGCTTAATGATAAATTAGTGCGTCGTCATCCCCATGTCTTTGCAGAACAAAGTGAGCTGACTGACTCTGAGCTTTCGGCGCAGTGGCAGGCTATTAAAGCACAAGAGCGAGCAGAAAAAGCAGCTTCACCACAAATGAGCCTGTGGCAAGATATTCCCGATGCAATGCCGGGGTTATCAAAAGCGAAGAAGATTCAACAGCGTGTAGCAAGCCTAGGGTTTGATTGGCCAAGTTATCATGGTGCGCTCGATAAAGTTGCTGAAGAAGTAGACGAAGTAAAAGAAGCGCTGGCTCACGATCCTTATTCAGAGCACAGTGCAGAAGAGCTTGGCGATTTACTGTTTGCAACAGTGAATGTTGCCCGTCATATTAAGCGCGATCCTGAGCAATTATTACGAAGTGCCAATGCTAAGTTCGCGTCACGCTTTGAAAAAGTGGCTGCTTACTTAGGTGAACGTGGCCAGAGCCTAGAAACGGCTAGCCTCGAAGAAATGGACAACGCATGGGAAGCCATAAAAAAACAAGCCAGGTAAGTGCATTGTAGAGCAGTTTGGGTACAGTGTAACCAAGCTCGTTTTTTGTGCACTTATTTGCTAATTTTATCTGGATTGATAGCAGCCCCTTTGCTATAATATCGCCCCGTCTTGATTCTATATTATTCCTTTTAATTCCTGATATTCTAGGGTTCGCATGAGTACAAAATTTATCTTCGTAACTGGCGGGGTTGTTTCTTCGTTGGGTAAGGGTATTGCAGCAGCGTCATTAGCCGCTATTTTAGAAGCACGTGGTCTTAACGTGACTATTTTAAAGCTGGATCCTTACATTAACGTTGACCCAGGCACTATGAGCCCAATTCAGCACGGTGAAGTATTTGTAACTGAAGACGGTGCAGAGACTGACCTTGACTTAGGTCACTATGAGCGTTTCATCCGTACCAAGATGACTAGCCGCAACAACTTCACACAAGGTCGTGTTTATGAAGATGTATTACGACGTGAGCGTCGTGGTGAGTACCTTGGTGCAACAATTCAGGTTATTCCACACATCACAAACGACATTAAGCAACGTGTATACGACGGTGCTGAAGGTCGCGATGTAGCAATCGTTGAAATTGGCGGTACAGTTGGTGACATCGAGTCACAACCATTTTTAGAAGCAATTCGTCAGCTTGGCACTGAAATTGGCCGTGAGCGCGCATTGTTTATCCACCTAACGCTAGTGCCATTCTTAGGCCCTGCAGGTGAAGTTAAAACTAAGCCAACACAACATTCAGTAAAAGAATTACGTTCGATTGGTATCCAACCAGATATCTTGATCTGTCGTTCTGATCGTAAATTACCAAATAACGAGCGCGCGAAGATCGCACTTTTCACTAACGTTGAAGAGAAAGCTGTTATTTCATTACCAGACGTAGAAAGCATCTATAAGATCCCTGCGTTACTTAAGTCACAAGAATTAGATAACTTCGTATGTCGTCGTTTCTATCTTGAGTGCCCAGAAGCAGATTTATCTGAGTGGGAACAAGTGTTATACCAAGAGTCTAACCCAACAGGTGAAGTGACAATTGGTATGGTTGGTAAGTACATCGAACTACCAGATGCATATAAATCAGTAAACGAAGCATTAAAGCATGCAGGTCTGAAAAACCGTTTAACTGTGAACATCGAATACGTTGATTCACAAGACTTAGAAAGCAAAGGTACTGAGTTACTCTCTCACCTTGATGCTATCTTAGTTCCAGGTGGCTTCGGCGGCCGTGGTGTTGAAGGTAAGATCTTAGCGGCTAAATATGCACGTGAAAATAAAGTTCCTTATTTAGGCATTTGTTTAGGTATGCAAGTAGCGCTTATTGAATATGCGCGTAACGTTGCAGGCCTTGAAGATGCAAACTCAACAGAGTTTAACGCTAAATCAGCACACCCAGTTGTTGGTTTAATCACTGAATGGCAAGATGCTGACGGTAACGTTGAAATCCGTGATGAGCAATCTGACCTAGGTGGTACTATGCGTTTAGGTGCACAGAAGTGTCACTTAACACCGGGTTCTAAAGTAAGTGAAGTATACGGTAGTGACGAAATTGTTGAACGTCACCGTCACCGTTACGAAGTGAATAACCACTTTGTAGAGCAGCTTGAAAAAGCAGGCTTAAGTTTCACTGGTTTATCTGAAGATAAGAAACTAGTCGAAATTATCGAGAATAAAGATCACCCTTGGTTTATTGCCGCGCAATTCCACCCGGAATTCACGTCAACACCACGTGATGGTCACCCGCTATTTGAAGGGTTTGTTGCAGCTGCACATACTCACCAAAAAGCGTCATCGTAATTTAAATAGGCCGTGCTTTATGCACGGCTTATTTGTTTTAATAAGCCAATGGCATTAAGGATAATTAATAAAATTGGCACTAACTCACCATTTTCGGGAAAAGAGGAATCAAGATGTCAGAAATCGTAAAAGTGATTGGTCGCGAAATCATGGACTCGCGTGGTAACCCAACTGTTGAAGCTGATGTACATTTAGCTGATGGTTCATGGGGCCGTGCTGCAGCACCATCTGGTGCATCAACAGGTACTCGCGAAGCGCTTGAATTACGTGATGGTGATAAAGCACGTTACCTAGGTAAAGGTGTTTTAAAAGCAGTAGGCTATATCAATAACGAAATCGCTGAAGCGCTTAAAGGCCAAAACGCAGTTGACCAAAAAGCTGTTGACCAAGTAATGCTTGACTTAGATGGTACTGAAAACAAAGAAAAACTAGGTGCTAACGCTATCTTAGCTGTGTCTTTAGCTACGGCTAAAGCGGCTGCTAACTCTAAAGGTGTTGAGCTTTATGAGCACATTGCAGACCTAAACGGCACATCAGGTGTTTACTCAATGCCATTACCTATGATGAACATCATCAATGGTGGTGAGCACGCTGATAACTCTGTTGATATTCAAGAGTTCATGATCCAGCCAGTTGGTGCTTCAAACTTCCGTGAAGCATTACGTATGGGCGCTGAAGTTTTCCACAGCTTAGCCAAAGTACTTAAAGCTGAAGGTCACTCTACATCAGTAGGTGATGAAGGTGGTTTTGCTCCTAACCTTGAATCAAACGAAGCGGCACTTGCTGCAATCAAGGTTGCTGTAGCAAATGCAGGTTATGAGCTTGGTAAAGATATCACTCTAGCTCTAGACTGTGCGGCATCTGAGTTCTACGACAAAGAAGCGAATATCTACGACCTTAAAGGCGAAGGTAAAAAATTCACTTCTGAAGAATTCAACCACTTCCTTAAAGGCCTTACTGAGCAATACCCAATTGTTTCAATTGAAGACGGCTTAGATGAGTCTGATTGGGATGGTTTCGCACACCAAACACAACTAATTGGCGACAAAGTACAATTAGTAGGTGATGACCTTTTCGTAACTAACACGAAGATCTTAAAGCGTGGTATTGATAACGGTATTGCTAACTCAATCCTAATCAAGTTCAACCAAATCGGTTCATTAACTGAAACGCTTGCTGCTATCAAAATGGCTAAAGACGCTGGCTTCACAGCTGTTATCTCACACCGTTCAGGTGAAACTGAAGATGCGACAATTGCTGATTTAGCAGTAGGTACTGCAGCTGGTCAAATCAAAACGGGTTCATTAAGCCGCTCTGACCGTATTGCTAAGTACAACCAACTACTTCGCATTGAAGAAGTATTAGGTGAGAAAGCACCTTACAACGGTCTTAAAGAGGTTAAAGGTCAGTAATCAGGCTTAGCTTCATCAAGACTTTAAAAAACCTCCTTCGGGAGGTTTTTTTATAGCTGAAATTGTTGTTTTAGGATTTCGCCAGTAAAGCTGGTTTTTAGATAAAAGCCGCGAGGTAAGGTTTGTATTATCTGGCCATTTGGGCCAATTGCATCTGTTAGCGCTCTACTGTTGGCTGCTTTTGGCCTTATTTGCATTACATCGCCTAAATGCCCTGAAATTTCATCCACGCGACCAAGGGCGATTAGCTCCATTTGTTCTTCCCAATCACGCTGTAAAAGGGCATCTTGCTCTGCACTTGGCTGCCATAAAAAGCCACTGCCTATGGTACGGTGAAAAGGTAGTATCTCGCGCTCGCCTAAAATCGGTAACCACAAAACATGATTCAACTTTTTACGAACCGTACTTTGCTGCCAAGTCATTCCGGTTACATTTAATAGCGGTGTTACCGAAACAAAGGTTGTTTCGAGGGGCTTGCCTTTAAATGAAATAGGTAGGGTTTTTAGCTCAATGCCTAACTCTTCAAAATCAGGTGTTGGCTTTGAGCCTGCTGTTGCACCAAGTACATATTCGATAAGTTGCCCGGTCCAGCCTTTTTCACGTAGTAAATCGTCAGGGGTTTTAAACTTATATTGCTCGGCTAGCTGCCCTAAGGTTAGGCCAGCAATAGCATCAACACGTTGCATTAATTCGTTTATAGAAGCGGGTTTTATTGGTCGCATAAGGCGTTTATTTGATTGTCTAATTAACCGTATCATGATAGCAAATGCGTGCCTTAGTGGATATCTTTGTGTTTGGGTGTTTTTTGCGCACGTTAAGAGTGGGCTAAAAATAATCAGTTTTACTTTTGGATGTTCTGGTCTAACTAACTGATATTTAATTGTTTTGCTGTTTTTTTATGTTGTTTCTATTTCATTAATTAAACAGTTGTTTGTATAAATACAGATATATAAACATGTTTATCCACAGTTTCTGTGGAGAAAGTGGATATTTCAACTGTGGATTGTGGATTTGTTTGCAATTTAGGCATGATTTATAAAAGTTATGCACAAGCTGTGGGTAAGGTGGTAAAAATACGGTTGTAAATAGTTATTTTAATCAAACTGCACATTTTTATAATAATTACTTCGTAACATCTTGATTAAACATGTTTGTTAAAAAATAAATTTCCAATCTAATTTAGGCTTAGGTGTAAAGTGTTTGCTGTATCGCAGGTTATGTGGAACAATCAATAAAAATCGACTTACAAATGAGGCACTAAGGTGATTGATGCCGAAGGTTTTCGTGCCAATGTCGGAATTGTAATTTGCAATAATCAGGGACAAGTATTTTGGGCTCGTCGCTATGGTCAGCACTCTTGGCAATTTCCCCAAGGTGGTGTTGATGACGGCGAAACAGCAGAGCAAACCATGTACAGAGAATTACACGAAGAAGTGGGCTTGCTTCCTGAAGACGTTGAGATCGTCGCAAGTTCTAAACATTGGTTACGCTATAAATTACCCAAGCGTTTAATTCGCAGAGACTCAAGTCCTGTGTGTATTGGGCAAAAACAAAAATGGTTTTTACTGAAACTTCGTTGTAAAGATGAAGATGTAGATTTACTTAAAACTCATCACCCCGAGTTTGATGATTGGCGATGGGTGAGTTATTGGTATCCGGTTAGGCAAGTTGTTTCGTTTAAGCGCGATGTATATCGTCGAGTAATGAAAGAGTTTGCTCCGTTTGCAATGCCGTTTAATAAACGAGAGCAACACAAAGATCATTGGCGACATAAACGATAAGGGCAACCTTATTTAAATCAAAGGAGCAGCATCATGTTAGCCACGCTCAGATCAATTGCTGAGGCAGTGTCGCAACAGGCGGACTTAAATAGTGCGCTGGGGTGTTTTGTGCAAATGGTAAAAGATGCCATGCAAACACAGTGCTGCTCGATTTATTTTGCAGATTATAGTCAAGATAACTTTGTATTGATGGCCACCCAAGGCCTCAACCCAGATGCAGTGGGTAAGTTTCGTATAGGCTTTACTGAAGGTCTCGTTGGTCTTGTTGCTCAGCGTGAAGAGCCTATTAATATTGCTTTTGCTAAGTCTCACCCTCGTTTTAAACTCTCACCTGAAGTTAATGAAGAAGGCTATAACGCATTTTTGTCAGTGCCAGTCGTGCACCAGAAAAAGGTTTTAGGCGTTATTGTTGTTCAACAAAAACTAGCCCGTGTTTTTAGCCCTGACGAGGAATCATTCTTAATTACGCTCTCGGCCCAGCTAGCTTCTCAGTTAGCTCATGCAGAAATAAAAGAAATATTACGCGTTGATGAGTTTTCCCACCAAACCTCAGTACTAAAAGGGGTATCAAGTGCACCAGGTATTGCCATAGGTGAAGCCTTTGTGGTGATCCCTAAACTTGACTTTAGTTCTATTGAACTGCAAAAAGACGACGATGTGAGCACCCAGCGTAAGCTATTTACCCAAGCTGTGGCTGCGACGCGTAACGAGTTTAATACCTTATCTATGACTCTGAGCGACTCTATTCCGCAAGAGGCACTGGCGGTATTTGATGTTTATCAGCAGTTACTTGATGCCAAAAGTCTTGGTCAAAATGTTGAAGCGCAATTACAACAAGGCTGGAATGCTAAAAGCGCCCTGAAAATTGTAATTGAGAAATTGGTGACTCAATTCAATGCCATGCAAGATCCTTACATTAAAGAGCGTGCTGTTGATGTTAAAGATATTGGTTTACGGGTTTTACATCACTTAGTTAATACTGAGCATGCGGCAAAACCTTACCCTAAAGACACTATTTTAATTGCCGGTACATTAACCCCCGCAATGCTTGCTGAAGTACCGAAAGGGCACCTTGCTGGGGTTGTGAGTGTTAATGGTGCGGCAAATAGTCATGCTTCTATATTAACTCGTGCTATGGGGATCCCTGCTATTTGGGGCATTGAAGATGTGCCGTTATTGCAATTTGAAGGCAAGCAAATGATTTTAGATGCCTATGCAGGGCGTTTATATATTTCTCCTTCACAAATGCTGCAAGAGGAATACAGTCAGCTCAAATATCAAGAAGCCTTATTGAACGACCGTTTTGTAGCAGAGCAAAACCTAGATGCCGTCACTAAAGATGGCGAACACATTAGCTTGCTACTAAACGCGGGTCTTGAATTAAATACCGAGCATGACAATAAGCCATTTTGCGATGGGGTAGGTCTTTATCGCACCGAAGCCTGGTTTATGCAAAAAGGCCAATTTCCTTCACAGTCAGAACAAGAAAGCTGGTATCGTGAAGTGCTCACTAGCTACCATCCTAATCCTGTGGTGATGCGTACACTCGATATTGGTGGCGATAAAGTTTTAGATTACTTCAATATAACAGAAGAAAATCCATTTTTAGGTTGGCGTGGTATTCGCGTTACCTTAGATCATCCAGAGCTATTTTTAGATCAGCTCAAGGCAATGTTAAAAGCCAACATTGGGTTGGGTAATTTAAAAATCATGCTGCCGATGATCAGCGGCTCAGAGGAAGTCGATGAATCGTTAAAATTGCTCGAAAAAGCCTACTTTGAGTTAAGTGAACAATATCCTGAACAAGCCATTGAGCGCCCTGAAATTGGCGTGATGTTAGAAGTACCTTCGAGTGTATTTATGCTTGAAGAGTGGTCGCAAAAAGTCGATTTTTGCTCTGTAGGTAGCAACGATTTAACCCAGTATATGCTGGCAGTTGATCGCTCTAATGCCCGCGTTGCTGAGCTATTTAACCCTTATCACCCAAGTGTACTTAGAGTGCTGTTAAAAATAGCACAAGAGTGTCAGCAATATGAGTTGCCATTTAGTTTATGTGGTGAGTTAGGGGGCGACCCTGAAGGCGCTTTACTGCTCATTGCGATGGGGTATCGAAGCTTGAGCATGAACTACGCTTCGATTAGTAAAATTAAGTTTGTGCTTAGGCGATTAAATGTCAGTGATATGGAAAAGTTACTTGCAGAGTGCTTATTACAACCAACGGCAAAGCATGTACTTAGGTTGACACGTAACTTTATGATCGAACATCAACTCGGTGAGCTTTTTTACACCCCAAGCCAAGGTCAATCATGAGGGAAAATTGTGCTGTGAAGCGCCTATACCCAAGCCACCTCAAGATGTAGAATTCAGCGTTTCACAGGTGCTTAATATCAAGGCGTTACTTTGCAACAATGGCAGTCCCTTTTAAGAAGTAACAACGATGAGAGTAAGTGCCTGTGAAACGCCCAAAGGGTTGGTTTAAAAGCGATTTATACTGCGTTATTGATTTTAACAATAGAACCACTATTACTTGCAATCAATGCCTTGCCTAAATCGCTTTTAATTCCAACTGAAACTCGCATCTTGAGGTGGTTTGGGTATATATATTAGTTTAGTATATGTATATAACAAATTGAATATATGAGTGTGCTATGCATGACGTAATACCTTTAATGGTGTACTGCGCAATTTTGGGCAGCGTGGTTGGATTTTTAGCAGGATTATTAGGTATTGGTGGCGGTCTTATAATCGTGCCAGTACTTAGTGCGCTATTAGTGTCGTTTAATGTTGCCGACCCAAGCCATGTATTAGTCATCGCGATAGCAACCTCGTTAGCATCCATTATTTTTACTTCGACGTCTTCAGCCTTTGCTCATCATCGTAATGCTAACGTGCCTTGGGAAATTGCTCCTTGGGTTATGACTGGCGTTGGTCTTGGCGCATTGATCAGTGGCTTTGCAGCAAGCTTTATTCCTGAGCAATTGCTGCGCTTTGTTTTTGCTGGTAGCGTGGTGTTTATCGCACTTAGAATGGTGTTATCGACACGTAAAAAAGCCGCCAGTGAAAAGCCGCTTCCATCAGGGCCTATTCTTGGCTTTTTATGTGCCATAATGGGGGCGCTGTCAGGGCTAATTGGTATTGGTGGTGGGGCGCTTATTGTGCCGCTACTGCATTATTTTTCCGTTGATATTAAAAAGGCCATTGGTTGTGCTGCTGCATGTGGTATTGTCATTGCGCTGTTCGGCTCGGTGGGTTACGTATCTGCTGGGTGGCAATTAACATCTTTCAGTGATGGATTTGCCGGATTTGTGTATTTACCTGCGTTAGTCGGGATTGTGGTTACCTCGTCGCTCATTGCGCCAATAGGTGCCAAGGCCACGCATTACTTGCCTGTGGCAACAATAAAAAAAGTATTCGCGCTATTACTTGTCATAATTGCGCTTAAAATGGTGTTTAGTTAAAGGTTTTTATTTTTATGGCTCTTCAATTTCCAGATATCGATCCGGTTATTTTTTCGGTAGGCCCGCTCAGCGTACGTTGGTACGGTTTAATGTATTTAATTGGTTTTGCTTTGGCGATGTGGCTTGCTAATCGTCAAGCAGAAAAACCAAACTCAGGTTGGACAAAAGAACAAGTTAGTGACTTATTATTTTACGGCATGCTCGGGGTAATACTCGGTGGCCGTATTGGTTATGTATTGTTTTATCAGTTCAGCTACTTTATTGAAAACCCACTGTACTTATTCAGAATTGACCAAGGTGGTATGTCGTTCCATGGCGGTACGCTAGGTGTGATTACAGCCATTGCTATTTTTGCCTGGACACGTAAAAAATCATTATTTGAAGTGGGCGATTTTGTAGTGCCACTGGTGCCGCTTGGTTTACTAGCTGGACGTATTGGTAACTTTATTAATGGCGAACTATGGGGCCGAGTGACTGATGTACCTTGGGCGTTTATTTTCCCATCAGGGGGCCCAGAGCCTCGTCATCCATCACAATTATACGAAGCCTTTTTAGAAGGTTTGGTGCTGTTCTTAATCTTACAATGGTTTATTAAAAAGCCTCGTCCAGCGGGAAGTGTTGCTGGGGTGTTCTTACTTGGCTATGGCGTGTTTAGATTTATTGTTGAATATTTCCGTGAGCCAGATGCTCATTTAGGTTTATTCGCAGGCTTTATCTCGATGGGGCAAATACTGTCATTGCCGATGGTAATTGGTGGCCTTGGTTTGTTAATATGGGCCTATAAAAAGCCGCAACACAGCGTGGCAAGTAAAGCATAACAAGAGCAAATCAATGAAACAGTATTTAGATTTATGTCAGCGTATTGTTGACGAAGGTGTGTGGGTTGAGAACAAACGCACTGGTACCAAGTGTTTAACCGTTATTAATGCCGATCTTGAATATGATGTGGCAAATAATAAGTTTCCGCTAATAACAACGCGCAAGAGCTTTTATAAAGCGGCGATTGCGGAGTTACTTGGTTATTTACGTGGTTACGACAGCGCTGCACAGTTTCGTGATATCGGCTGTATGACTTGGAATGCTAACGCAAACGAAAACAAAGCTTGGCTAGAAAACCCGCATCGTCGTGGTGAAGATGATATGGGTCGAGTGTATGGTGTGCAAGGCCGCAGTTGGCAACGCCCGGATGGCAGCCACCTTGATCAACTTAAAAAAGTTATCGATAACTTGTCAAAAGGGATTGATGATCGAGGTGAAATCGTCACTTTTTATAACCCAGGTGAGTTTGAGCTAGGTTGTTTACGTCCTTGTATGCACACGCACACCTTTTCTTTGTTGGGCGATACTCTATACTTAACATCATACCAACGTAGCTGTGATGTGCCGTTGGGTTTGAACTTTAATCAAATTCAATGTTTTGTGTTGCTTGCATTAGTTGCGCAAATCACTGGTCACAAGCCGGGTAAGGCGTATCATAAAATAGCGAATGCGCATATTTATGAAAACCAACTTGAGTTGATGCGTGATGTGCAGCTTAAGCGTGAGCCTTTCGCGTCGCCAGAATTAAAAATAAACCCAAACATTAAATCACTAGAAGACATTGAAACCTGGGTTATAAAAGATGATTTTGAAGTAGTAGGTTATCAGTGTCACGATGCAATTAAGTATCCGTTTTCAGTGTAAGAACAATAAAATTTAAGGAGAAATCAATGAAAGCTGTGATCCCAGTTGCTGGTCTTGGCACGCGTATGTTACCTGCAACAAAAGCAATTCCTAAAGAAATGCTTCCTATTGTTGACCGCCCGTTGATTCAGTACGTTGTAAATGAAGCAATTTCAGCAGGAATTAAAGAAATTGTTTTAGTAACGCATTCAAGTAAAAACTCAATTGAAAACCACTTTGATACCAGTTTTGAGTTAGAAGCTACGCTTGAAAAACGTGTAAAGCGCCAATTACTTGCAGAAGTACAATCAATTTGTCCGAAAGATGTCACGATTATTCAAGTTCGTCAGGGTGAAGCGAAAGGTCTCGGCCATGCTATTAACTGTGCAGCTCCTATCATTGGTAATGAACCATTTGTAGTTATCTTGCCGGATGTGATCATCGATGATGTAGCAAGCGACCTTAAAAAAGATAACTTAGCTGAAATGATCCAGCGTTTTGAAAGTACGGGTGAAAGCCAGATTATGGTTGAACCTGTGCCACAAAACGAAGTTGATAAGTTTGGTGTAGTAGATTTAGGTGATGTAAAAATTCAACAAGGTGAAAGCGCTGCTATTTTAAACATGGTTGAGAAACCTCCTGTTGATCAAGCACCTTCAAACCTTGCTGTTGTAGGTCGCTACGTATTGAGCAAAAATATTTGGCCATTACTTGCAAAAACCCCAGCTGGTGCTGGTGATGAAATCCAATTAACAGATGCCATTGCTATGCTAATGGAAAAAGAAATTGTTGATGCTTATTCAATGAAAGGTAAAAGCCACGACTGCGGCAGCAAAATTGGTTATTTAAAAGCCATTGTTGAATTTGCACTGCGTCGTGATGAATTCAAAGGTGAGCTAACAGACTTCATTAAGTCGCTGGTTAAATAAGCAATGCAAACCATCTAGTTAAAAATTATGTAAAAAAGTGCCTATATGGCACTTTTTTATTATTTACATAAACCTTACAATTGCCGATTATTACCCAATAAAGGATTTTTCTGATATACCTTTGTCTTAACTCATTGTTACTATTGAATGTAAATTAATTGTTTCATCTTAAGTTTTTTCAATTCAGAACTAAAATAAAAAATTATAGTCGAAACGTTAATTTGTTAGTGGTTATGTTTTATATCTCAAATTATCTTATTAAGTGTTGATGTACAGGTAAGTACTAACAGTGTGCTCTTCTTTGGATAAGAAGTTGTTTTTTAATGGTACTTTAAAGAATCCTGATTATGAAATGCTACTTAAAGTCTTTACGTTACAGTTTATACCTAGTGGTGTTACTAGCTGTATCTGGCTGTAGTAATAATCCTTGGCATTATTTTCTTGAAAATCAAACTCTAAACTTAGATTTTCCCAACCTTTTTAATAAATCGTTCAATCAGCCAAGTACTTATCATGTGCAAATGCAAGCGAGCCCAGATAGGGTAAGCACAAACTATTCATCAGTTAAAACTGTTAAGCAGACTTCAGATAAAAAATTTAGCTCTGTGCCAGAGTCATCGGCAAAGGCTGAGCTTTCTAATCATAGTTATAGTTTTGCTTTACAGCTTATGTCTGTTGGATCTGAACAAGGCCTGGCTTATTCATTTAAAAAAATGGTTAAGCGTGCTCCAAGCATCTTTCAAGGTAAACCGATACTCAATGTTGAAGTAGCACAAGTAAATGAGCATACTTATTATCGTCTTAAGTTTGGCCGTTATAAGTATTTAAAAAATGCGAAAGCCGATTGTGAAGCGATTAAACGACAAGGCATTGATTGCTGGGTAAGCAACTACACTGACAACCGAGTTTATTTTTAGCGTCAAATATTCACTCTAAAGGTGGCATTTTTATTGCTAAGATTTAAGTCTGTTTTTTAGAATTGACGTCACCATGCATTTTTCTATTTTCTCTAAATATCTACTGATAACCATCAGCTTAACTGCTTTGACAGCATGTATGATGAGCCAAGAGCAAACTCAGCCAGCTTATACTGAGCAGCAAGTACAGCAATTTGCTGCCGAGTGGCAAAATCAACAGCCGAGCATTGAGCGCCTTTCAGCCATGGAAAAAGACCTTGCGTTGTTAATCGAAGTGCTATCAGCTAATAGTGATTTAACTGCGCTGCAATCAGCAGAGCCACAAAATGATGTGATTATTCATCAAAGCGAACAAACGCAAGTACTGAAAGCATCATCAACAGACTCACTTGAGGCGATTATTGCAGCAAACAAAGCGGTTGAAGCGGGTGTGCAATTAGGTTTATATTTAACACCGAAAAAAGTTAGTTATCAGGTCTTAAAGCTCAAACGTGATTATCCTGCTGTTTTAAATGGCCTTGATTTTCGTTTTAAAACACGAGAGCAAAAAGGCGTAACCTTGTATGGGTTAAGGGCTGGTCCATTTGCAAATTATACTCAGGCTACTGCATTTTGTGAGATAGCCAAAAGAATGGGGCAAACCTGTGTGACGGCACCATTTATTGGAGAGATGCTTTAAGCATCTTTCCTCTTAAAAATTAGGAAATTAATCTTAAAGTATTTGTTCTAGAGGTCGATAAAGCTTAAGATACAGAAAAATGGCTTAGCCATTTAATTATAAGGACTTAATATGAAATTACCTCTTTCTCTAATTGCATGCTCATTAGCATTTTCTGCTTATGCCACTACTGAATCTTTCAGTGCAACAGTAAAGGTTCAAAACTCAGTCGTTTTAACAAAAGGAAATGATCTAAATTTTGGTACTATTCGTGCCGTAGCCGATCCTTCAGGTGTTGCGCAAGCTGTTTTAACTATCAACCCAGAACCTGATGCAAGCCCTGTTTCAACAAGAACAGATGTATCTCCTGCGATTATTTCAATTATTGAGCAAGGGTCTCCTGCTTCATTTACGGTATCGGAAGCGGTGCCAAATGCGCGTTTGTCGATTACTGATCCCACTGCTAATACTTTAGCTTCTGATGGGCAAGGTTTAAATGAGCCAAACTTTATTGTTGATGGTTGGAGATATTTTATTACTTCTGGCCCAAATGCCAATGCTTACTATCTTCCTGGCAGCCCAAATTTAACAGCAGATGCTGACGGCAGTGTTGAGTTTAACATTGGTGCCAATTTATCTACCGCAAATACATCATCATCTGAGCCTTATCGTGATGTTGAGTATACAGGAACTTTTCAACTAGAAGTTGCCTATTAATTATTAGTTTGGGCAATTTATCATGCGCTTCTTGCTATTAGCCACTGTGCTATTTTCTGTTTTCTCTTTGCCTCTACAAGCAGCGAGCTCAGAGCAACAAGCGCTTGATTTTGGCACTCTGGTTATTTTAGCTAATACAAATATCAGCTCTGTAATTGTCAAAGATGATGGCAGTATCAATACACAGGGCTCTATTTATGTACTTAAAAATGGCCGCCCAGCAGAGTTATTACTCACTGGCTTACCAGCCAGAACTCAGTTAGAGATAAAGCCACTTTCTACAGCTCAGCTAATACATGATGTAGATGGCAGTACAAGTGCTGGATTTTCTGTACGTCTAAATGGTTTTCCCAAATTTGTGATTAGCAATGAGTTTGGTGAGGCAAAAGTATTTATTGGCGGTATTTTAACAACAGATCGTAGCGCTAAAGCATACGCAGATGGTCATTACTCTTCTTCAACTTATTTAGAAATATCAGTCGATTACTAAGGATAGATATGTTCGCAAAACGTCTTTTATGTGGACTCTTTTTTGTTTTATTCAGTCAATACGCAACGGCAAATTTACTTATTTCACCAACGCGAGTTTCATTTGATGAGCGCCAACGTAGCGCAAAAGTCACCGTCATTAATAGTTCAGATGAATATAGAACATATCGCGTGGTATGGAGCGAAAAATTAGCGCTCCCCGCAGGTGGTTACCAAACATTGAGTGAGCCTGTAGCAAGGAGCCTTTCACCAATGACGCGTTTATCCCCAAAGCAAATTCGCTTAGCACCGGGCGAAAGGCAAACGGTTAAAATAGCGATTAGAAAGCCTAAGAATTTGACTAAAGGGGAATATCGTTCTCATTTACTATTTCAAGCCTTACCAAATGAAGATAAAGCAGCTAAGGCTGGGCTTAAAGTAAACATGATTTTGAGTTTTAGTATTCCAGTTATATATCGTGAACAAGGTGAGCTACCAAAAGTTGCATTTCAAACTGCAGAAATAGTTGAAGATTCTCTAAACAAAAAACCAAAAATTGCCGTTAAATTAACAGAAGAACAAGGTTTTAGTAGTTACGGTCGACTTAGCGCGTATGTTACTAACTCTGCAGGTAAACAAGAAAAAATCGCAGAAATCGGGAATCTAAGCTTATACCCTGAAATTGAACAAGCGACTGTATTGTTAGATTTATTCTCTGGTAAACAGATGCCAAAACAAGGGAACATTGAGCTTAAATATCAAGGTGCCGATGAGTATGAAGGCGTCGATTTTGGCTCATATACATTGCCTATTCGACATTAGGGATTAATGCGAAAAAACTTATGAATCGCTTATTTGCGTTAGGGCTTATGCTATTAAGCCCTATTAGCTTTGCTAATTCGACTGTGAGTACAGAGGATGTACTAGCTAGACTCAATGCCATAAAGGCTAAGCTAAATGGCGAGCAGCTTCATGCTCCACAATCAAAGCATACACCTGCTATCAATCATTCTGCAGACACCTTAGACACCCAGCAGCGAATTGCGACTGGGGAGTTTTTGCTATTTTCAATTTATTTAAATGAAAATTACCTCGGTGAGATTTTTGCCCTTAAGTCTGATCAAGACATATTGTTGGGGCTTTCAGGGCTAGTTGATATCTTACAATTAGCAATCAATGTCGATTTATCAGCCGAGAGGGCAGAAGGTTGGTTCATCAACACTAATAAAACCTTTCAATTAACAGCTCAAAAAGAGCTGATTACAGATAACAAAAAGTGGCAGCTTACTGAGCAACAAATTAGTGTTGACGATGATATTTATATTGAGGCAGCAGTACTTGCAGAGGCTTTAGAATTTAAGCACCGCTCTGACTACGCAAGCTTAGAGCTACATATTGAAACTGAGTCTGTTTATCCGGTTGTCGCCCAAGCGCAGCGTCACAAAAAACAACTGCAAAGCTATAGTACTCAAAAACAAGCAACCTTACCTTGGAAACCAAGCCCATATCAGGCCTTATCTGTCCCTGTGGCTGACTTACAATTGAATTATACCCAAGATAATGATGGCAGTCAGGCTAGTTACTCATTACTTGGCTCGCAAGATTTTGCATATTTAACGATGGAATACTTTTTATCGGGTCGTGAAAGTGATTTATTGAATAACTCAAGGCTAACTTTCTCCAAGCAAGATGTGAATAATCAATTATTAGGTCCACTTGCTGCAAGTCTTATTGAAGTAGGTGATGTCACAGCTACGCAAGTTGGCAGCCGTTATAACAACCAATACGGTCGCGGGGTTAAAATTTCGAATTATCAACTAGGGCAAGCTATTGATAATAATCGGGTGAATCTAACTGGTGCAGTACAGCCAGGTTGGGATGTTGAATTATATCGTAATGGCATTTTGATTGATCAGCAGCTGAGCTTGACTGATGGTCGCTATGTTTTTGCTGATATTGATTTACTGTTTGGTGAAAACAGCTTTGAGTTGATCTTTTATGGCCCACAAGGACAAGTAGAGCGAAAAACTGAGTATTACTACATTGATGGCACGCAGCTTGAGCAAGGGGAAGCTGTTTATGAGTTTTCTGTTTCAGAGCAAGGTGAGCAGTTACTTGGCAGCAGTAACTACAGTGCCAACAAGGGCTGGGTTGCTGCAGGGCGATACCAATATGGTGTGAGTGATAACATTGCCATGTATTCAGGCTTCATGGCGCAAAAACGAGAGCAAGATGAGCTATATCATGTTGCTCTAGGAACGAACCTTAGCTTGTTAGACAGGTTTTTGGTTAATCTGGAATATGAAGAAAACAATCAACAACAAAGAGAATTTGAATTAACAACAAGAACTAAATTGGCTGATCAGTCTTTGCTATTCAGCGCAACGAACCGTACTGATAATCAGAATGGTCGAGATATAACGCTGAAAAGCTATCAGTTTGATATGTCTGGTGAGCTGATGAAAAATGATTTTGGGCGGCTCAATTATCAGAATAACTTTCTGATTCAACACGCACAAAGTGGTGATTTAAAGCAAGTTTATAACCGTTTAAATTACAACTATGCAAACGTCTCTATAAATAATTTATTGCAGTGGCAAGACTTAAGTGTTGGGCAAGAAAGTGTTGATGGTACGACGCGTTTACAAACACGCCTAGGTAGAGTGTATAGTCGGTTTGGGGTTAATTATCGACTCTCTCCGGTTAGTGAAATAGTGAGTTATGAAGCTGAGTTTAGCAGAAGTTTAGGCCCAAGCTTACAAACAGAACTAACTTTAAGGGATTCTCTAGATTACGATGTTCAGTCTGCCGAATTAGGATTAACGTGGCAAAATGACAGGATTAACTTAAGCAGTAATGTCAATTACGACAGCAATGAACAATGGCAAATTCGCTTAAATAGTCGATTTAGTTTTGGTTTTGATAGTCAATATAATCAGCCATTTATGAGTAATCGAACATTGACCAATACTGGTAGCTTGATGGTTAATGTGTTTTTAGATGAAAATGATAATGGCCTTAAAGACTACAATGAAAAAGGCTTGGCGGGTGTTAAAGTAAAAGGCTTACAAAATTATCGCCAAGCTATTACCGATGAACAAGGTATTGCGATTCTTTCAGCTATGCCAGCTAATCGCACAACAGATATAGTGCTCGATCGTGACAGTTTTTCTGACCCTTTTATGATCCCTGCCCACGATGGTTTCTCCATAACACCACGAGCAGGTTTTGTTGAGTACATGGATTACCCAGTAAATAATGCCAGCGAAATAGAAGGTACTGTTTATCAGCAAACAGAGCAAGGCTCTAATGTTCAACCTTATGCCCAAATTACTTTAGTGGATGAACAAGGTAATGATGTAGCTACTACGCAAGCGGCTTATGATGGCTATTACTTGTTTACTGATATTAAACCCGGTAAGTATAAAGCGGTTGTTGATAAGCAATACCAAGAGCAAAAATCACTGACCAGTGCTCAAACACACAAAATACAATTATCGCCTAAAGGTGATGTGCTGGTGGGGGTTGATATTACTTTGCGACCACTCGAAAAGCGCCAAGGATATATAGCGAGTATTGGTAAGTTTAATTCACTGAAAATTTTAAAAGTGTATTACTCATTGGTGAAACAGCGTTTGTTACAGCAAGGGCTACATAACGCTTTTTATATACACGATAAAGCAAATGCACACTACACGCTTGCGATAGGCTTTGACCCACAGTCTGCAAACGAGCTTGAGCAGCAATGTGTGCAGCTAATATCACAAGCAATTAAATGCCATGTAACAGAACAGCATGTTCAACACTAGCAAGGAGCAAATTATGGTTTTTACTACTTTTCAAAATCTGAAGAAAGTACGGTTAGTCTTACTGGTTACTCCTATCATTGGTTGCCAAAGCATGTCAGAGCCACAAGTGAGTGAAGAAAACTTAGTAAAAATTAGCCAGCAAGAGCTTATAGAGCTGAGGCAGTCGCATCAGCAATTCCAAGCGATGAAGCCAGAGCTTGAACGCTTGCTGACAATAGAAAGTGAGTTAACCTTACTCACTGAACAACTTACTTTGCTAAATGCGCAGCAAACTGAGCCTGAAAAGACTAAACAGTCATCCGTAACCGCACCTCAGTTTATAGCTGAGCCTACAGCCAAATTTGCACTACAACTTGCTTCCGTAACAGAATTACCTCGACTAACAGCTCGCCTTGCTGAAATTAAAAAACAAGCGCCGGCGCTATTTAATGGCCAGTTTATTGCTAATGTAGAGTCAGTAACTGTGAACGGCAGCACTTTTCATCGTTTGAAAATTGGTGCATATCAACAAAAGCAGCAAGCAGCTAATGATTGTAAAAAGTTAGCATCAGTCGGGGTGGCATGCTTGGTATCACATTATGTACAGAATCCGCTTGATTTATCTCATCAACAATAATACTTAGGCATAATTATTGCTTTGTACTTACTAAGTTTAGTGAGGATGGCAATTATGCGTCTGTTATTTTATTCCGTTTTTTTAGTGTTGGTGGGTTGTAGCTTAACTGAAGAGCCACAAAAAACGCCCCCTAGAGAAACCCCAAAATCGCCGATGGCACCTTATACGGTGCATCAATACGTTGCTGATTTAAGTAGTCAGCTGAGCCGTATTCAAGGCCCTTACAAAGGCAATGCACGTATTGCTGTGACCAGTTTTTATATGGCTGATGGCTTAGGTACTGATTTAGCAGAAGATCAGGGCAGTGGCTTGAGTCAGCAAATTCAAGAAAGTTTATTAACGCAATTTACTCAGCTTGGTTTTCATACCATTGAGTATCGATTAGAAAATACTTTAAATTTGCAGCAATCGGCCGATAGTGTACTTAGTCGTGATGTAAATACCTTACGTCAACGTCAGGATATTGACTTTGTTATTACCGGCACACTGACGCGGCAACAACATGCCTACATAGTAAATGCCCGATTAGTGAATACCAAAGATCTGCGAATTGTGTCAGCAGCAAGCACTGAGATCCCTATCAATGTAATGTGGGGCGCTGAAAAAGTTCAGCAACGTGATGGCCAGTTGTATCGAAGCGAATATTAAGAGGAACTCATTTAATGAAACGTTTAATTTTAACTTTATGTTTGCCTTTTGGCTTTGGTTGCTCATCAATGTTAACTGGTGATGTAACACAACACGATAATGATCCTCAGTTAGCTGCGCAAAGAGAAGTCGCCGCGCCACATAGTAACGACAGTGTGTTTCAAACCAATCAGGCGGTGATGAATAACAGCACCTTTACAGCAGCACCAACGCGTAAAAATATTAATCACTATGTGCGTGGCATCATGCAGGATCTTGTTGAAAACTTGCAATATGTTAGCGATAGCACGCCGGTTGCTGTTTCAAGCTTTATATACCTTGATGCAGATTACAACTCAACGAATTTGCTAGGTAATCAAATTGCCGAAAGTTTCATTCATGAGCTTCACGCATTTGGTGTACCTGTCATTGATTTTAAAACCACTGATTATATGCGTGTCACGCCAACTGGTGACTATGTTTTCAGTCGTGATTATTTAGAGCTAAGCCAAGATCAAAACTTCAATTATGTATTGGCAGGTACTTTGGTTAATCATCAAAGTGGTGTGCTCGTTAATGCCCGAATTGTTGGTTTAGCAAGCAAAGCTGTTGTAGGGTCCGCGCAAGGTTTTATCCCGCAATCAGTGGTTGATGCCCTTGATAGTACCAACCGCAGTGATGGTATTACACTAAAACAAGCAAGTGAGTAAGCTATGAAAGGTTTTATTTTAGCATCGTTAACGCTCGCACTATCTGGCTGCCAATTGCTGCCAGAGCAATCAGCAGAGCCGCAAAATACAGCTCAAAATGTACCTGCATCAGCAAATACTCAAGTCGATTACGTTGCTATGCTACAAGCGCTTGAACAAAATGATATGCAGCAGGATAACGCTAACCATCGTTTATTTGTGCCTTATCAACATCATAAAACCGTTGTTAATTATGTCGAGCAAATGGCCCTTGAGTTAGTGGATACCATGCAACAAGAAAGCGAGTTAGGAATAGCCATAACTAGCTTTGTTGATTTAGATGCGAGCCTAAAAAATAGCTCTCAACTTGGTAATCAACTCTCTGAAACAATGATGCACCAGCTGCAAAAATTTGGCTTTGGCGTTGTTGATTTTAAAGCGATGGATATCATTAGTGTGACCTCTCGTGGTGATTTTGTGATGTCGCGAGATGTAGAAGCGTTAGCCGAGCGTCGCATCGCGAGCCATGTACTTACAGGCACGCTGATATACCGCCCAAATGGTGTTGAAGTGAATGCTCGAGTAATTAACTTAAACTCAAAGCTGGTTATTGCCAGCGCACAAAAAGTGATCCCTTATTTTGTGCTAAAAAATGAGTCAATCAAATCAGCAACTGCTCGCGTTAACTAGCCTCATTATTGTGCCAATCGACTTACTAACAAGTCGATTGGTTTATTCTCTTGATTACCAAAGCCTTAGACCGTTATAATTTTCTGTAAGCTGTAAGCTGTAAGCTGTAAGCTTTACCTCAGCTTTTGAGTGGCCTCTTAGTTAAATGGATATAACGGCCCCCTCCTAAGGGGCAGTTACAGGTTCGATTCCTGTAGGGGCTACCAATTACTTGTTTCATTGTAATTCATCGTAATTCAAAAAAACTGTAAAGCGCTATTTTAAAAGGCTTATAGGCTGTCATTGTGTTTCAAGGGGTATCGCCATAGCTCATTTTTTTAGTTACACTGGATGTTACACCGAACCAATGATGACTTGTTGGTGTAACATAAATATGTAACCAGATGAAATTTAAAGAAAGAAAAGAAATTTTAGTTTTTTCTTATTTTCTAAGCGCTGGTTGCCTGTTCGACAGTGGAGCGTTAAATGCCTAAATTAGTTACCCCATTAAATGACACACAAGTAAAAAAAGCGAAGCCAAAAGAAAAGGAATATCTTTTATCTGATGGCAAAGGCCTTGCTTTAAGAGTTAAGCCAAATGGCTCAAAAATGTGGTTATTTACTTACTCTAAACCCTACACTAAAAAAAGAGCTCAAATTAGTTTTGGCATGTATTCAGATGTAACTTTGTCTGATGCTCGCACGAGCAGAAGTGAGGCCAGAGCTTTACTAGCAAAGGACATAGATCCTAAAGAGCATAAAGAAGCATTTGCTAACGATAAAGCTGCTGAAGCAAAAAGTACATTTGAAGCCGTAGTTAAAGAGTGGATAGCCTTAAAAGAGCCAAAAGTAAGCGCGCGATATGCTTTTAATTTACGGAGAGGCTTTGAGCTCCACTTGTTTCCCTCTTTAGGGAAAGTGCCCATTAGCAAGTTATCGGCACAACAAGCAATTGAGACCTTAAAGCCTCTAGCCGCAGCTGATAAGCTCGATATTCTTGGGCGTATTTGTCGCAGAGTAAATGAGGTTATGGAGTTTGCTATTAATACTGGCAGAATACAAACTAATAACCTAAGTGGTATAAGTAAAGCGTTTGATTCTGCCAAGCATGAAAGCATGGCTAGCTTCACACCTCAGGAACTTCCTAAACTTATTAGCATAGTGAATAGCGCTAATATTAAGTTGATGACACGTTGCTTATTTGAATGGCAACTACATACCATGGTTCGCCCTGGTGAAGCTGCCGGAGCCGCTTGGCATGAAATAGACTTTGAAAATAAACAGTGGAATATACCTGCTAAGCGAATGAAAAAGCGAAAACCCCATTCAGTACCACTAACACCGCAGGCATTAGCTTTACTTGAATATTTAAAACCCATAAGCGGCCATCGAGAATTTGTTTTTCCAGCAGATAAAGACCCTCGAAAGCACCTCAGCCGAGAAACATTAGGTGCGGCTCTAAGGCGTATGGGTTTAATTGGCAAGCAAACTGCGCATGGGTTAAGAGCGCTTGCAAGCACCACATTAAATGAGCAAGGTTTTGATGCTGATGTTATTGAAGCAGCTTTAGCGCATGTAGATAAGAACAAAGTTCGCGCTGCTTATAATAGAACCGATTACCTAGAGCGCAGGCGAAAAATGATGTGCTGGTGGTCTGAGTATATTGAAGCGGCTAGTAAGGGAAATTACTCTGTTACTGGCAGCCAACATTTGAAAGTAGTTTAAAAGGGTGGGGAGCATGGGCAAGAAGTACATCAACAATACGAATGACAGGGATATTGCTTGGTTTAACATCGACAATTATAAATATATTGAAGAGCTGTCCGAGCAAGATGTGATCATAGAGTTTGATATTCGAAAGAGGATTTTTCAAGGTGATCTTTCAGGTGTTGCTTCTGGTTGGTCTATCAATTTAAAAACTGCTATGGGGATTGAAGATACAGGTTTGTTAAGAATTTTTATTAATAGGGTTCTTGATGGAAAGCCAAGTATTCGCGCCTATACAAAAGAGGTTGATTATATGAGAGAGCTAGCGAAAGAATATATGCTAGATAAGTATCAGTATGATTTGATTAGCCCTGCTCATGATTTAATTAATGACGATATACGTTTCAATGTGAGAGAGCATAAAATTTGGCTTGCAAGTGTAGGTTGTATTATTGGGAGTTATGAGTTTCTTGAAAACAAAAATTTATTAATCGACACATGTGAGTTTAATGATGAAATTAAAGATATAAAAAGCCGAAAATTTGAATCAGAGGTAGATAAAATTAAAGAGTTGGCGAAGGCTAGCTTTAAAAAAGCAGAGAGCCTATCAAAAGCAGTTAAAAGCTCAAAGGCGCCTTTCTCTTCACATCTTAGAAGTGGTCATGCGCTTTGCAAAGTCGATCTGGCAAGCTTTAGTGATGCCGAACTAGTTGCTCACTTTCAAAAGTCACTCGTTGAGTGGAGGGAGCTTTTAGGAGTGCCTGAACCTGAAAGAAAAGTGTCTACTCCAAGAGTGATAGGCAAACTAATAGAGTTTAGAATTATTCCCTTGTTAGATTTATTTATTTGGGAAATTGAGAATGATGCGAAAATTAAAAAAAGTACATTATCCATACTTCTGTTTCCTGAAGGAGGAAGCGGCGAGACGCTACTAGAAAGTGGTAAGGGAAAAATCATTAGGTTTCTAGATAAAGTAATGGCTTCAAACTTTGACTTTAAAGATGAATAAACTTGGGGCTATTTTTATTTTATTTTTTTGCGGGGTAAAAAAAACTTTTAAAACTGCCCTTTGTTAGTTTTTCTTAACCTCTAACATTCGCCTTGAGCTAAAACGAAACAAGGCGAATTTCTATGAACAATAAAATTTTACGAATTCATGAAGTAACCAAGTTGACCGGTTTAAGCCGTGCAACTATTTGGCGCAAAGAGCGTGAAGGACTGTTTCCTTCTAGAAAGCAGCTAGGCTTAAACTCGGTTGGTTGGTTTGAATGTGATGTTCAGCAATGGCTCGAAAACCTACCAAGTGTAAAACATAATAAAGGGACGGCATAATGGGTGCTGTGAGCGGTAACCAAGCAGCAATCCCAGCTCCTAAAAAGCCGCAATCTAAAACAGAGCGCGCTAACTTATATATTCTTGCTCACCCCGAAGGTGCGACAGAATTAGATATTTTACATAATGCTGGTTTATCGAGTGGAAGAAACTACTTTACAGATCTTGAGCGTGATTATGGTTTTACATTTACTCGTGAAAAAATACCTAATTCAGATGGTATCGGCGGTCATTTTAAATATAGCTTTAGCTCTTTAGATGTTGCTGAAATCATCATAAAAGCGATAAATAAAAGCCGTACAAAACGCAAATTAGCTGAGTTCACACCTGAGCAAAAAGCTGTGCTTTTAAAGCCAATAAATCACCTCCTAGGTAACTAGGGGGCTGTATGGTTAAGCTTATTGATCTAATTAACCGTGGTGATGTTATTAGCATTACTAATGGTCAATTAAGTATTACTCCCAAAAGTGGAAAGCCAGTTCCTAGCGATTGGCTTTCCACTCATCAAAACATCTTAGTTGAGCAGATAAGTAATGTGGTGCTAAAACCAATATATCAGTTTGAATATTTCAATGTAGGGCGATATAGCGCGAGGTTTGATGGCTTAACAATGAGTTTTATTGATTTAAAACTACACAAAGATTACTTCACAATTTTTAATGTTTCACTGAGCCGTAAAAAAAAGAACGGACGTTTACCCGGTAAGTTATTTAACCCACCAAGGCGAGGAGATTTATTAAAGTTTTGGAACTCCTCAAACCTACCCCAACCGAGACGGCCCAGTGAGCTTTATAAAAAAATAAACTCGATGAAAAGCTATTTATGGCAAGCTGAAATTAGCAAAGGAAATAAGCTAGATTCTAAAACACTTCAATTAGCTAACATAAGTTACCAGCAAATTGCGGAGGCAATTAATAGTGGCACAAATGGGTTATGCCAAGGGCAGTCTAGTGGCATAAAAGTGGCGCCCAATCAGGTTAAAGTGAAGGGACAACATTCAAGGGCAGATTATAGTGGCGCTGATGTACTTGAAAGCCATGTAGACCGTAACTTAGAGGGTTATACTACTACGTGCTTAAATAACCACGGGTATAATAATCTACGTGCTATTAATTCTACGGGTATAGATAAGTACGATACGAGTAAACAAGGTAGTACGGTAGACGGTAGGCAACCTTCTAGTAGTACCCACTACATAAATAAAAGACTGAGACCTCAAGATCAGTCACATGAAGAATGGTTAGCAGACTTTGATAATGCTACAGAAATTTAGATTTAAAGGTTTACCTTAAGAAGATAAAAGCGGTCATTATTTGGTACGTTTTTTAGATTGATCCATTTATTTTTATTTAAAAAACAGTTGCATATGATTTTTTTATGTTTTTTAAAAGTGGTCAATAAGCGATTTGATCCCTAATTTAGCGATGTTAGAGATAAAAATATTTTCATACCAAGCACGATCTTTACATGTGATAAGTGTATTTATGTAAATCATGCAAAATCATTTTGATTATCCTCTAAAGTTTTTATAGCATGACTGATAAACTGTAGAGCGTGATGAATGAGTGCGAATTCATACTAAACTAGTGTTATTTGTTGCGTCATAAGGGATGGTTTAAGTTATGGATAAAAGAAAGCTCAGCGAAACCGATATAATCAGTAAGTTTATTCTACCCGCAGTTAAAACCGCAGGGTGGGACGACATAACTCAAATACGCCAAGAGGTTAAACTACGTGATGGTAAAGTAATCGTCCGTGGGCAACTTGGTGTACGTAAAACGGTTAAATCGGCTGACATAGTCCTTTACCATAAACCTAGCATGCCGCTTGCTGTTATTGAAGCTAAAGCCAATAAGCATGAAGTAGGCAAAGGGCTACAACAAGGCTTAGATTACGCCAGGCTGCTTGATGTACCGTTTATATTCGCCTCTAATGGTGATGGCTTTATTTTCCACGATAAAACCAAGCTAGGCACGCCTGATGCGCATAACCTCGAAACCGAAATACGCTTAGAAGACTTTCCATCACCGCAAGAGCTTTGGGTTAAATATTGTGCCTACAAGGGCTATACCGAATCGCAACTCCCTATAATAAACCAAGCCTATTATGATGATGGTAGTGGTAAGCACCCGCGTTACTATCAGCTCCAAGCCATTAATAAAACAGTAGAGGCCATATCGTCAGGTAAAGACCGCGTACTCCTCGTTATGGCAACAGGAACCGGTAAAACCTATACCGCGTTTCAAATCATTTGGCGCTTATGGAAATCACGCGCTAAAAAACGCATCTTGTTTTTAGCCGACCGCAACATATTGGTCGATCAAACACGTATTAACGACTTTCAGCCGTTTGGTACGTCAATGACCAAAATTACCGGCAGAACAATCGACCCCGCTTACGAAATACATCTAGCACTATACCAAGCACTAACAGGGCCAGAAGAATCTCAAAAAGCGTTTAAGCAGGTTGACCCTGACTTTTTCGACCTTATTATCATCGACGAGTGCCACCGTGGTAGCGCAAGTGAAGATAGCGCATGGCGCGAAATACTCACCTACTTTAAAGGGGCTGCTCAAGTAGGCTTAACCGCGACACCAAAAGAAACCGACGAAGTATCAAACACCGATTACTTTGGTGACCCTGCTTATACCTACTCCCTTAAAGAAGGGATAGAAGATGGCTTTTTAGCACCATACAAAGTGGTACGTGTCGATCTTGATGTAGATCTTCAAGGTTGGCGGCCAACAAAAGGGCAAGTAGATAACCAAGGCGAAATAATAGAAGACCGTATATACAACCAAAAAGACTTTGACCGCACAATGGTCATAGACGAGCGTACCCAGCTGGTGGCCGAAACCATTACTAATTACTTAAAGCGTACAGACCCTATGGCTAAAACCATCGTGTTTTGTAACGACATAGATCACGCCGAACGTATGCGCCGGGCCATTGCTAATTTAAACCCAGAGCAAATGGCTAAAAACGATAAATACGTGATGAAGATCACCGGCGATGACGAACTAGGTAAAGGCCAGCTCGACAACTTTATAAACCCTAAACGCCCTTACCCAGTAATTGCTACCACCTCAGAGCTTATGACCACAGGGGTAGACGCTAAAACCTGTAAGCTAGTAGTGCTTGATCAAAACATACAATCAATGACCAAGTTTAAACAAATTATTGGCCGTGGTACCCGTATTGATGATAAGTACGGCAAGCTGTGGTTTACCATACTCGACTTTAAAAAAGCCACCGAACTGTTTGCCGATGAACGTTTTGATGGCACCCCCGAAAAAGTAATAAAGGTAACGCCAACCGACATTGAAAACGAAGACGTTGATATTGAATCACAAGACGATACAACTGCCGAAGAGCAGCCAGATAACGTATTCGATGATCAACCAACCGGCGATGAAAGCAATGCCAATAACGACACCATAAATGATCCTAAAGGCGATGGCAGCCTTGATGGTGAATGGGACGATGAAACTAATAAAATGGTTAAGTACCGCGTATCAGGCGTAACCGTTAATAAAGTCGCAGAGCGAGTACAGTATTACGATACCGACGGTAAACTTGTTACCGAGTCATTTATAGATTACACCCGTAAAACTATGAGCAAGCAGTACAGTTCACTGGATGACTTTGTAAAACGCTGGAACGAATCAGACCGTAAGCAAGCCGTAATAGATGAACTTGCCGAAGAAGGTATTATTTGGTCAGCGCTTGAAGAGGAAGTTGGCAAAGATATGGACCCATTTGATATGATCTGCCATGTAGTTTACGACCAACCACCCCTTACCCGTAAAGAGCGCGCAGATAACGTACAAAAGCGTAACTATTTCACTAAATATTCGGGTACCGCACACACAGTACTCGAGAACCTTCTGTTAAAATACGCCGATGTAGGCGTGCAAGAAATAGAATCTATGCAAGCACTTAAAGTGGCGCCATTTAACGAAATTGGCAGCCTAAGTGAAATAGTAAAAAAAGGCTTTGGTGGCAAACCACAATACGAGCAAGCACTTAAAGAGCTCGAGGCCGAAATTTACCAAATGCCAGCGCCTAAAACAGCTTAAATTTATGTTTGCTGTTGCTATTTATCAGCGTCAGCAAACATTGAACCATTTAAATTAAACAGCTTTCATATTTGCCTTTAGCCGCTGTTTATAAAAATAACTAAACAAGAGAAACCTATGTCTATCAGTTCAGCTATTAAATCCATTCAAGATATCATGCGTAAAGACGCCGGTGTCGATGGCGACGCACAACGCCTTGGTCAAATGTCGTGGTTACTATTTTTAAAAGTATTCGACGCGCAAGAGGAAGAACTAGAGCTTGAACTAGACGATTACCGCGAGCCAATCCCTGAGCAATTTTTATGGCGCAATTGGGCGGCCGATAACGAAGGCATGACCGGCGATGAGCTTTTAGAGTTTGTAAACGATAAGCTATTCCCAGAGCTTAAAAACCTAACCGCACCCATAGATAAAAACCCACGTGGTTATGTAGTCACCCAAGCCTTTAGTGATGCCTTTAACTACATGAAAAACGGCACGCTACTGCGCCAGGTAATCAACAAACTAAACGAAATAGATTTTACCGACTCAAAAGAGCGCCACTTATTTGGCGACTTATACGAGCAAATATTAAAAGACCTACAAAGCGCAGGTAACGCCGGCGAATTTTACACCCCGCGCGCAATCACTAAATTTATAGTGGCAGTAACCGACCCAAAACTAGGCGAGTCAATCATGGACCCTGCGTGTGGTACTGGTGGCTTTTTAGCGTGTGCGTTCGACCACGTAAAAGCAAACTATGTAAAATCGGGCGACGACCACCAAATACTGCAAAAGCAAATACACGGCGTAGAGAAAAAACAGCTCCCGCACTTACTGTGTACTACTAACATGATGCTTCACGGTATTGAAGTACCGGTACAAGTTAAACACGGTAATACCCTAAATAAACCGCTTTCAAGCTGGGATGACCAAGTAGATGTAATCATCACTAACCCACCATTTGGCGGCACTGAAGAAGACGGCATAGAAAAAAACTTCCCAAGCGACATGCAAACCCGCGAAACCGCCGACTTGTTCTTACAGCTCATTATAGAAGTACTTAACACCAAAGGCCGCGCCGCAGTGGTATTGCCAGACGGCACCTTGTTTGGTGAAGGCGTAAAAACCAAAATTAAAAAGCTATTGGTAGAGGAATGTAACTTACATACCATAATACG
Source organism: Pseudoalteromonas sp. BZA4 (assembly GCF_040104395.1). Classification (NCBI taxonomy): domain Bacteria; kingdom Pseudomonadati; phylum Pseudomonadota; class Gammaproteobacteria; order Alteromonadales; family Pseudoalteromonadaceae; genus Pseudoalteromonas; species Pseudoalteromonas sp. BZA4. Next base: position 21,368 of record NZ_JBECOT010000016.1, on the reverse strand, counting down.
CTTACCCAATGGCGTGTTTAACCCGTACACCAGTATTAAAACTAATATTCTGTTTTTTACCAAAGGCACGCCAACAAAAGACGTGTGGTTTTACGAGCACCCATACCCAGCCGGTGTAAAAAATTACAACAAAACAAAACCAATGAAGTTTGAAGAGTTTAAAACTGAACTCGAATGGTGGGGCAACGAAGCAGACGGCTTTGCCAGCCGTACAGAGACCGAGCAAGCGTGGAAAGTATCAATCGACGATATTATTGCCCGTAACTACAACCTAGACATTAAAAACCCGCACGTAGGCGAGGTAATCAGCCACGACCCAGAAGAGTTACTAGCCGACTATTCAAAGCAGCAAGCAGACATACAAGCCCTGCGCGATCAGTTAAAAGGTATATTGTCAGCAGCCCTTTCAAAAGATACAGAGGGCAAGTAATGGCTGAGTCAAAAATACCTAACACAAACGCAGAGCAGTTAATAACCGAGCACCTTGATATTTGGACGACTGCCATAGAGCAAAAGTCGTCATCAGGGCGAGGCTCATCTAAAAAGTTTTCACTTTATGGTATTAAAAAGTTAAGAAAGTTAATTTTAGAGCTTGCGGTTCGAGGTAAGCTCGTTCAACAAGATAGCAACGATAAGCCGGTAGATGGGCTTTTAAAACTGATAAGCGACGAACGTGACGCTTTAGAAAAGCAGAAAAAAATAAGAAAAATAGCGAAGCAGTTAGAAATCAAAGAAGATGAAAAGTTATTTTCAATACCAAAAGGCTGGCAATATGTGAGGTTCGGGGAGCTTACATTTAATCGTGATGGAGAACGTAAGCCTGTAGCTGCTTCTCAAAGGAAAGAGCTACAGGGAGAATATGATTATTATGGTGCGTCAGGTGTAATAGATAAAGTTAACGAATATTTATTTGATAAATCTTTACTTTTAATTGGAGAAGATGGGGCAAATCTAATCAGCCGTTCTACACCAATCGCTTTCATCGCTCATGGAAAATATTGGGTTAATAATCATGCTCATGTAATTGATGGTGTTTCTTTAGAATTTCTTAACTATATTGCTTTATTTATCAACGCAATTTCTTTAGAACCATACATTACAGGTACGGCTCAACCTAAAATGAATCAAGCGAAGATGAATAGTATACCTGTTGCTGTCCCACCAATTGAAGAACAACAACGCATCGTTGCTAAAGTCGATGAATTAATGGACTTGTGTGATGCGCTTGAGGCCCAAACTGAAAGTAGTATTACGGCACATCAAACATTAGTTGAAGTGCTGTTAGCGGCCTTGCTAAAAACACCAGGGCAAACCGCAACACCCGAACAAGCCACTAAACAGTTCCAACAAAACTGGCAACGTTTAAGCGAGCACTTCGACACGCTATTCACCACCACCGCTAGCATCGACACACTACAGGAAACCATTTTACAACTGGCTGTAATGGGCAAACTCGTCCCACAAAACCCAAACGACGAACCAGCCTCAGTGTTGCTTGAGCGAATAGCCGCTGAAAAAGCGCAATTGGTAAAAGATAAAAAAATCAAAAAGCCAAAAGTATTGCCGGAAATTAGTGAAGACGAAAAACCGTTTGAATTGCCAATAGGATGGGAGTTTGTTCGTTTCAATGACTTAGGTGAGTGGGGTGCGGGTTCAACACCAAGGCGGGGAAACATTGAATATTATAATGGAAGTATACCCTGGTTTAAGTCTGGAGAATTGAATTCCGATTATATAAGTGAATCAGAGGAACATATATCTGAGCTTGCTCTAAAAGAAACCTCAGTTCGATATAATAATATTGGTGATGTACTTGTAGCAATGTATGGAGCTACTATTGGGAAAACCTCTATTCTTTCTGTTAGAGCTACAACTAACCAAGCCGTCTGTGCTTGCACTCCATTTAATGGCTTTAAAAATACTTTTTTATTAATGTTATTGAAAGCGTCTAAATCTCGTTTAATTGGAATGGGGGCAGGTGGTGCTCAACCAAATATATCGAGAGAAAAGATAATAAACACGGTTATTGCTTTACCACCAACTTCAGAACAACACTGCATCGTCGCCAAAGTCGATGAACTAATGGCACTCTGCGATCAACTCAAAGCTCGTATAACCGACGCACAAACCACTAAACTTCACCTAACCGACGCCATAGTCGAACAGGCGTTGTAAATGTAACTATATCAAATCTTAGAGTAGTGCTTTTTAGGCTCAGGTGCCTAGAGTTAATTTAATGGCTAAACTAAATAATCGCTTGAGCTTATAGGGTTTGCTTAAATTAGTATTAGTAAAATAACAATGAAAAGGGAAAATTATGGAATCAATTAGGCTTAAAGAATCCGTTTTAACGGCTATTCAAGAATATGATGAATTAGGTAGAGGGGAGTTTTTAGCAAAACATAAACTTAAAAACTCTACGCCAAATCAATTTGACTATTTTATTTCATTTGAAGGCAAAAATTATGAGTGTAAGCCAATTTTTCAAGCCGCTTATTTTCACGAATTCGGTGAAAGAGTCAGTAGAACTGGTGGAGTTGCAAAGTTTATTAAACCAAACTTAGAAAATATTGGGTTTGAAGTTATTGGGGGTAACATGCTCAATAAAACTGAGAAAGTGAACTTTTATTGGGTGAATATTGGTACTTCATTTAAAGAAGTCGCTGAATTTAAATTTTTATGGGCCCCTAAAAGTACGATAAATCAAAAAGGGCAGACTATTACTGACCCTGGTTGGAAAGCTGTACCTAATGTTAAAAAAGGCGACATACTCTTTTGTAACTTTAAAGGTAGTTTAATACATGTAGCAGTTGCTACAAAAGATGCTTACGAATCAGAAAGACCAGAGAACAGAAGTTTTGATCAATGGAAAAAGGATGGTTATAAAATTGATATTGGTCTACATACATTAGCTTATCCAATTATTAATAATGATTTCAAAGATGAATTTATCCCGATGTTTAATGATAAGTGCGTCCCTAAATTATTTGCTGAAACTAAATCTGTATCACAAAAATATATGGTGAAGCTACCTGCGGCAGCGGGGATATTCTTATTAGATTTAGTCGGCGACGAAGCGCTTAATATTCAAGATAGTATTGCTTCTAATAGCGCTAGAGATAGTAACCAAACGGTTCCTGAAGGCTACAACAAAGAAGTTATTGCCAAAGCTCGTGTTGGGCAAGGAAAATTTAGGCAGGATGTTATGGCTTTATGGGACGATACATGTGCCGTTACTGGTCTAAACACTAGAGAGCTTCTAATTGCTTCACATATACTTCCTTGGCAATTATCAAATCCTCACCAAAAAGTAGATAAATTTAATGGATTAGCTCTTTCACCAAATATAGATAAGCTTTTTGATAAAGGCTTTATTTCTTTTGATGATAAAGGAAAAATATTAATTAAGGACTCGTTATCAGCCGAGACTTTAGAAGCGGTAGGTGTAAACAAACATATGACAATAAAAAATCTTACGAAGGAGCATCTAGCATATTTAAAAGAGCATAGAGAAATATTTGAATTTGATCATAGCAATAACGTATAGGGAAATATAATGAAAAATCTAACAGCCTTAATTTTACTATTAGCATTAGCCGGTTGTGGAGGCAGTAGTGAAGGCGAGTCAGTAAATAGTTCAGTGCCCGATAACAGCAGTGGCACTGTTGACTCAGGAAGTGAATTTAATCCTGGAGGGACGCCAAGTAATCCGAGTGAAGTTTCATTTGCTAAGAAAAATGAAATTAACGTAGATGCTTTCGAGAATTATTTTACTCTTAATTTAGAGAAAGACTCGAAAGTTTACATATCAGCATTGCTTGAACTTGGAATGAAGACACTTGATAAAACTAGGTGTCGAAGTAGTACGGTTGAAGATAGTGGATTTATAAGAGTTGATAGCATCGGTGTTGCTTGTGATCACAGGGTTGTGCTTGATTTAAAAGCTGGAGAACATTCTATTCATTTTGAATATCCAAGATCTAATTATGGTTACTTTACAATAGATACTGTTTCGAATAATCAAAGAACTATTTTAGCTGAAAATGGTTTTGGTGGAATACCAAGTACACCTAGAAAAATTAGCTTTACTCAAAATAATGAAATTAATCAAGACCTTAATAATAATTACTTTGTATACGAAGGGAAAGCTGGTGATAAGTTATTCTTAAATTCGTACTTGCAAGAGTCTATACCAGCCTTGATGTTGACTAGGTGTAGAAGCGGCGCAGGTGAAGATACCAGTGCTATTGGTTTTAGCATAAACGATGGAGCTTATAGCTGTACAGAAAATCTTGAATATGAATTACCAGAAGATGGTGCTTACTTATTCCATGTATTTTATATGGCTCCATCAGATGTAACTTATCCTATTCCAGGGTACTTTAGGGCTGATATTCAATACGCACAATAAACTATTTTGTATAAAGTGAGCTTTAATTTAATTACTTTAATTCAGATTTATTTAGAGTGTTTCAAAAAGTTTAAGAATGTTTTTTGTTACACTCTATGTTACACCGTCAGTCCCTTTCTGTTGTCAAGTCATTTAAAATCAAAGTGTTACCTGTTCTGTGTGGTGGTTGTAGGGGCTACCAAGTTTCTTCAGCAGCCCCAATTAAATTAACCCGTTACTTTTTCAAGCTCGCCTGTGCGCCATGGTTCAATGATGATTTTGATATGGTCGTTTGGTTTAAATAAGGTATCAAACGCACCTTGTACGCCGTCTATGCCGACTTTACCTGTGCGCATTTTTTGCCATGCAATTTTGCCTGACGCGATGTTCTCAAGTGATTGCGCAAACTCTTCTGGCTGGTAGTAATAAGAGAAAATAAGGTCTAACTCTTTCACTGTGGCATAGGCAAAGTTAACGTTTAGCGGCGCGGTATGTACACCCGTTACAATGATTTTTGCTTTTGCTGGCGCACGTAAAATGTAGTCGTTCAATAAGCGGCTTACACCGGCACATTCAAAAATAACGACCTTGTTGTTACCCGCAAGTGCTGCGGCTTTAGCAACTTCATCATCTGCCATAGGGTTAACATATTCTGTAGCGCCAAATTCAAGGGCAATTTGTTTTTTGCTCTCTTGTGGATCAGAGGCAACGATGTGTTTTACGCCTTGAAGCTTTAACGCGGCAATCGCTGCAAGGCCAATTGGGCCACAGCCAACCACAATAGCTACGTCATCATTATTCATTTGTGCGCGGTTCACTGCGTGCAGGCCAACAGCAAGTGGTTCTGTAATGGCTGCCGCTTCTGATGGAACAGCATCAGGAATAGGTAATAGCAAGGCTTCATCAACAATAAAGTATTCAGAATAGGCACCATATAGCCCTGGGGTTACACCTACGCCAGCGCCGCCAGCAGAAAGTAAAATTGGCACTGAGGTTACACGGGTGCCTTTAGCTAATTCGCCTTTAGTAGTTGGACCGTAGCTAACAATTTCTGCCGCGTACTCATGGCCTAATAATATTTCTTGGTCATCGCCTGCATCTTTAGCCATGATGCCAAGGTTTTTATAGATATCGAATACATCGCTGGTGTGGCGGGTTATATGAATATCAGAACCGCAAATGCCGCAAGCTAGGCTTTTTACCAGTACTTGGCCGGGTCCAGGTGTAGGGATATCAATTTGTTTTACATGCAGCTTGCCATTTTGCATGGCAACAGAATTCATTTGGCTCATATGTGTGTCCTCAATTCACCTTATTTGTGAATTATTAGACTAAAGTAAAGCGCCTGCCTTAATCTTGACTTTTTGCGACAAAAACACAGCTTATTACGACATGTCTGTTTATAAACTGCTCATTGTGGAATCTTTAAAGTAAAAACCCTTAAAGTGATAAGGGTTTTTACTTTATTAAGTCTTAGCCGAAGTAGGCTGTATTGAGGTATAAGTGAGTTAAAACACCAGCAAAGTAACCTAGTAAAATGACCGGCGACCATTTTAAGTGGCTATTAAAGGTGTATATCCCTCGCGCTTGACCCATTAGTGCAACTCCTGCCGCAGAGCCAATTGATAACAGGCTGCCACCAATTCCTGCTGTTAGCGTAATAAGCAGCCATTGACCGTGCGACATGTCAGGCATCATTTGTAACACTGCAAACATCACTGGAATGTTATCTACTACCGCTGACATTAAACCAAGAATAACGTTCGCACCGGTAGCAGACCAGTTGTTATAAAGTAAATCAGAAAGTAGCGCTAAGTAGCCGATAAACCCTAAGCCACCAACACAAATAACGATGCCATAGAAGAACAAGAGCGTGTCCCACTCGGCTCTCGATACACGGCTAAATACATCAAAAGGAACAACATTACCTAAGCGAGATAAGCGCTCTTTGTCGCCTTCACGCTCTGCCATGGCGCGTTTTCTGGCAAGAGAGCCGGGGAGTGTCACGCGTAAGAAGTAACCAAAAAACTGTAAATAGCCAAGACCCATCATCATGCCCACAACCGGTGGTAAACCAAAGGCGGTTTTTAGCACCACGGCGGTGAGTATTGTCAGTAAGAATAAGCACAATATGCGAAGCGCACCGCGTTTAAGTTCAATATCTTCATCGGCCGTATCTGGGTGACGGTTATTGATAAATAAAGACATAATAAATGCAGGAATAATATAGCTGACTAAAGCTGGTAGGAATAAAACAAAAAACTCGGTAAAGGCAACAACATCGGCTTGCCAAACCATCAGTGTCGTGATGTCACCAAACGGGCTGAATGCGCCACCGGCATTTGCGGCTATTACAATATTGACGCACGACATAGCAATGAAGCGGTTATCATTTGCTGCTACCTTCATTACCACTGCACATAAAAGTAGGGCGGTTGTTAAGTTATCGGCTACAGGTGAAATACAAAATGCCAGTACACCGCTTATCCAAAATAATTGTTTGTAGCTAAAGCCCCTCGCAACCAGCCAGCTTCTTAGGCCATCAAATAAACGACGCTCTTCTAGGGCGTTGATATAGGTCATCGCAACGAGCAAAAATAGCATTAACTCCGAAAATTCTAACAAGGCGTGACGAAATGCGTCGGTGCTAAGATCAGATAAGTTTTGTGCACTGTACTGCCAAGCAATAAGGGTCCAAATAATCCCGGCTGCAACCAATACGGGTTTTGATTTGCGTAAGTGAATTTTTTCTTCGAGTATGACGAGCACATAAGCAAAGATAAAAATAACAAGGCAGATAATGCCAACAGGATGGGTGAGTAAATCGATAGTACCAGTTGACGCAGCATGAGCTTGGCCACCGAAACATAGCAAGGAAAGGAGCAATCCTTGTGTTAGTTTTTTCATTGTATATTCCAATTAAATCATCTTAATTTCGTTACGGTTTAAGTAAATGTAGCTGCAGACATTTTAGATTCATTCTTTGCTTTATGTAACAAATTGGTAACTAAGATGTTGGTATTTTGAATATAAATACGGGTGATGGCGAGAGCAGACCAGTTGTGTAATTTATAATTTAATCAATGTGTTGTGGTTTTAAAATAATAAAGGGCTGCAATTAGCAGCCCCAACTTGAAAATTATGCAAAGTGTTTTTCTAAATCGTCAGAGCCACCAATGTGCTCACCGCCTATGAATACTTGCGGCACTGTCTCACGACCAGAAATTGCTTTTAAACTAGTTAATGAAGCGTGTTGACCTAATACAATTTCTTCGTACACATAACCTTTTGCGTCTAGTAACGCTTTAGCTTTTGTACAGAACGGGCAATTAGGCTTGGTAATAATACTCACTGATTCTGGTTTTACTTGTGCTGGGTTAATGTACTCAAGCATGGTATCTGCATCAGATACTTCGAACGGGTCGCCAGGCTTTTGTGGCTCGATAAACATTTTTTCGATAACGCCGTCTTTTACCAGCATAGAATAACGCCAACTGCGCTTACCAAAACCTAAGTCGTTTTTATCGACTAGCATACCCATGCCGTCGGTAAATTCGCCATTACCGTCTGGCAATAAAGTGATATTTTGCGCTTCTTGGTTTTGTGCCCATGCATTCATTACGAAGGTATCGTTTACAGAAATACATACAATGTCATCAACGCCGTTTTGTTTAAATACAGCCGCAAGCTCGTTATAACGTGGCAAGTGAGTTGATGAACATGTTGGTGTAAATGCACCTGGTAATGCAAATAACACAACTGTTTTACCTTTAAAAATTTCGTCAGTGGTCATTGATTTCCACTGCTCGTCTACACGTGTTGCGAATGTAACGTTTGGTACTTTTTTGCCTTCGATATTGTTTAACATTGTTTTGATTCCTCTTGATTTGTTGAGTGCCATTATGCGATTTAATTTATGATAGCTCCAATCGTTTGTTTGTATTAATATGATAGGTAAAAGCTATTGGTGGTGTTATATGAATTTAAAAGACTTTGAATACGTAAAAGCGGTTGCGCAATATAAGCACTTCAGAAAAGCAGCTGATGCTTGCTATGTCAGCCAACCGACATTGAGCGGGCAAGTTAAAAAGCTTGAACAAGAGCTGGGGGTTGTTATTTTTGACCGTTCAACAAAGCAGGTCACGTTGACTGTGCAAGGTGAACAACTTCTTAAGCAGATCACACTGATCCTAGATCAAACCCAAGTGCTTAAAGAAATAGCCGCCAGCTCACATGACCCACTAAAGGGTAAAATCAATGTAGGTATTATTCCTACCATTGCACCTTATTTACTGCCAACACTCTTAACTTCGATGAAGCAGGCCTTTAATGAAACCCAGTTTTCATTTATAGAAATGCAAACAGCGCAAACGCTGGTGGCTCTTGATAATGGTGAGATTGATATTGCAATTGTTGCTGATGTGGCTGATTTAGCGCCTTATCATGTGTCACCGCTTTATAAAGAAGACTTCTTAGTTGCAGTTTCTGAGCAACACGCTTTAGCAAAACATATCGAAGTTGCCTTAGCTCAATTACATGAATGTGACTTATTAATGTTAAACGAAGGGCATTGCTTTAAGGAGCAAGCAGAGCAATTTTGTTTTTCAGCTGGGGTTGAAGTCTCGAACCAATATAAAGGTAACAGTATTGAAACCTTACTCGCGCTGGTGGCAATGGATGATGGGGTAACTTTTGTTCCTAAGCTTGCATGTACACCACGTGAAGGAGTGAAGTATTTAGCTATAACACCAAACCAGCAACGCCAAGTTGTCATTGCAACTCGTAAGCACTACCCACATATAGCTGGTGTTGAGCAATTAGCTAGTTGGCTAAATGCTCATGAAGGCCTACAAGCTCATTTACTCGCTAGCAGCTAATTCAACAATATCGTTAATTTGAATGTTAGGTAGTGGTTGCTTATCTATACTCATGGCAACCGCTGATTGCTGATAAAGCTGAGTCACTTTTATTTGATTAAGTGTGGTGATTTTGTGCGGAAGCTTATTACCCTGTGCATCCGTTAGGTAATTATGATGGGCTATATTTAAAATTTGCCCTTGCTCCAGCCCATGGGCCTTGCCCAAGTTGATGATTAGTCTGTCGTTTTCGATATGCAGTATTTTACCTTGCGTGGGTAAGCAGGCCATGGCTGCTTGTAAGTCATAGGTTAGGGTTTGGTTTATATCGCTAATAGCTTGGCCATAGTCAGTTGCCCAAAATCGGTCGCTATATACATCGATGATCTCAGTCTTTTTATACGGCCAAATACCTTCTGTTTGGTAGCTTTTTTGCCAGAGCTTTTCGTAAGTGGTGCCATCAAATAAGACGTAATCTACTTTGTATGCACGCTTGAAACTATCATCTTGCCAAAATGCATAATCGTTGTTGATCTTATGGTTAACCGATAAATCACTAATACGGCTCAGTAATACATATTGCGAGTTACTGCGGCTAGTGATCTCTTCAAGTAGCGCATTACTGTAATCGTATTGCTGAGTGAAAAAATGATCTACTCGCAAAGGCATATTGTAATAGGCTGTCGGTTTAGCTGCCATTTGCGTATTACTTAAGCTGGCATATAAGTGTTCACTAATGGCTTTGTTTACGTCAAAAATTTGGCCCATACGCGCTTGCTCGCGATTGGCGAGTTGGCTTTGTGTCACGGCAATAAATTTGGTGTATTGGTTTGCAGGGCATTCTTCTGCTTGAGCAAAAATATCGAGGCGAAGTGTGATGGCATAGGTGTCGTTATGGCGGTCTTCGCTGATCAATTCTATTTTTTGGATTTCACCATGGCTGCTTATTTTCAGCTGATCTTGCGTCAAAACCCCGTCAACTAGAGTCTGAACAGAGCTCACTCGAGCGCCAGAAAACACTAAAGCCTGAGTTATGGCATCTTTAATGGCGGCAGATTTGGCTTGGCTTGTATCGCCATTTTTCACAACTGCATGGCCTGTAGACTCAAACCATTGCGCTAAGCTATTGTTAGAAAACAAAATTGTAAAGGCTAAGCCAAGACCTTTTAAGCTGGCTATTGTTTTATTTTTCATGCTGACACCTAGCATTAAAACCAATGAATAACCTAAATGAGCAAGGACTGTACCACAGTGGCATTAAACGTGCATATTTGTAGCCAAAGAGTTTTAAGCGGAAGCAAATTATGCGAGCACTTCTATTCGGTGGGCTGGTTGCCTGCGCAGCATTGACCGGCTGCAGTAGTATTTTTGATAAGCATGTAGAATACACTTACATTGAGCCAGATAGCTACCCAGTGCTTAAAGCGGTGGGGTATGCGCCAATTAGTGCTCAGCCAGGTAGCAATGAATCGCAGCGGACTTTGCTTGCGATTAAAGCCTCAAAGCTTGAAGCGTATCGCGAGCTTGCTGAGCAAGTTTACGGGCAAAAAATTTCCGCAGGCACCACAGTACAAAACAGTGTTGCTCATAACGATCAATTACAAAGCCAAGTACAAGGTGTGATCAAAGGCGCGCAGGTTATTAAAACCTACGCAGTAGGGGATACCTACGCAACTGAATTACAGCTTGATATGAAGCGAGTGCACGATTTATACATCGGCGAAGTAAAACCGCGCCAAGTGAAAAAAGTAACATATTATTAGGTGCAACTTAGTCTAGTTGTAACCTATTGGCTTGCAGGATAAATTCAGCAAATTCTGCAAGCATTAAAAAAGCGCGATAACTTAGTTATCGCGCTTTTTTAATGAAATAGTATTTAGGCTTTCAAGTTGTGAACGATTTTCTTATCGCCTTGGATCACGCTGCCGCCTTGGTCGTAGGTCATCGATGATGGTGCACCGATTAAAATATCTTTAAGTTGCTTAACACTCAACTGTGCTTGATGGGCCGCGTGAGCGTTTACATCATTTTTCTTCTTGCAGCTTGCTAGGAGAGTATTTACTTGCTTAATGAGTGCACTTACTTCGTCATCTTGCGATTCGTTGTGCGCAACAAGCTTTTGCACTTCTTTATCAATGGTTTGAATTTGTTGGAGCAATGAGATTTTTTGTTGGGCAATACTCTTTAATCCGTCACCACGCTTTGCAGCAATGGCTGTCAACTCATCATCTAACAGCGCAGCAATAGACTCCAAGCACGAAACTTGTTGTGTTAATTTGCTAGCTATTAAATGATTATGATCAGCCATAGACATCAAACTCGAATGCAGCGATGTTCTTTGCTAGCTTTTCAGCATCAATTTGGTATTTACCCTCACTGATTGCTTTTTTCAGCTCAGCCACTTTATTGCTATCAAAGCCAGATGATTGCTCTGCTTTTTCTTGCAAAGATTTTAGCTGTTTAGCTTGAGGAGTTAAGCTAACAGAATCTGCACTTGCTTTTGGTGCGGCCGATTTTGCAGCGGCTGCATTAGCATTATCTTTATGTAAATCAAGCTTTTTTTGCTTGGTATTTGTCAACACAGAAGGCTGTTGTTGACCATTATTGACATTGCTTACCATAATTTTGACCTATACATTACCCAACATATGCCTTTATATCGGCGGGCACAGCGGATACTTTAGCATAAATATAAAAAATTAAATATTTACTTGTACAGACTCGACCCCATCCACACGTGCATTTAATACTTTACCTGATTTTTTGTTTTTTACACGTACTAATTCGTCTAACGTACCATCTTCTAGAGCAATTCCGGTGGTTTTAATTCTTAAGCCGCGTAATGAAGCATAGATAGTTACATTATCGCCTTTACAAACCATACAAACTTGGCTCATAACAATAGGTGTGCCGTCACGTAAATTGCGCTTACTGCGACTGCCAATAAGTATAGCCTCATCTTGAACATATTGCGTTCTAACAAATTGCTTGGGCTTCATTTCGAGGCGTAAATGTTCAGGGCGAATGACCTCTCCACGGGCTAAATTAGTGGTAACAACAACCACAGGTTCGAGCTCAATAATGCGCACGTGAACGTATTGAGTCCAACTATTTAAATCTTGGCACTTAAGTTGTACAGTTACCTGCCGATTAAAAGGAGGCTCAGTTGGTAACTCTTTGTTAATTGGTGACTCACATAACCTCTCAGGAATGCGACTATCTAATGGTAAAGCACTAATTTGAGGTGTGGTGTCCAGATCAGGGAGCTGCTCGCTAACAAAATCGATGGCGATTTGTTGAAGTTGCTCGGTATTATAAACTTCTGCCTGTAGTTGTGTTGTAAACAACAGGCTAGTAAGAAAATAAAAAACACTGTATCTTCGGCTTTTTTTTAACAAACTCATATTGTTTCGACTATGCTTATGGTTGAAAACAAGGTATAAATATTTTGCGTCAAAAAACAGACGCTTTGTAACCTTATGTAGCTTTAACACAAAGAAGGCAATTATTGTTCCAGCTCTGATTGTTTATCTTTAGGAGATTGAAATGGCAGGCATTTTAGACTCAGTTAACCAGCGTACTCAGTTGGTTGGGCAAAACCGCCTTGAATTACTATTATTCAAACTCAGAGGGCGACAACGCTTTGGTATAAACGTGTTTAAAGTAAGAGAGGTTCTGCAATGTCCACCACTTACTAACATGCCTAAATCAAATGCGTACATTCGCGGTGTTGCGCATATCCGTGGTCAAACTATCTCTGTTATTGATTTATCGATGGCTGTAGGTGGCCCTGCAATTGAAAATATCAAAGACAGTTTTATCATCATTGCTGAGTACAACCGTTCAGTGCAAGGGTTTTTAGTTGGCGGTGTTGAACGAATCGTTAATATGAACTGGGAAAAAATAATGCCGCCGCCTTCGGGAGCCGGACGTTATTCTTACCTAACTGCGGTCACTGAGATTGAAAACGAATTAGTTGAAATTCTCGATGTAGAAAAGATATTAAACGAAATTTGCCCAGTTAACACTGAAGTGAGTGCTGAAGTAGTTGGTGAAGGTGAGATTCAGCGTGACTTAGGTGAGCGTATTGTCTTTATTGCTGATGACTCTGCAGTAGCTCGAAACCAAGTTAAGCGTGCGCTTGAACCTCTAGGTGTACAAACTGAACTAGCTAAAAACGGAAAAGAAGCGCTTTTACGTTTAAGAGAGATTGCTCAGCTCGATTGTCAAAATGATATTACTGAACGTGTTGGTCTATTAATATCTGATGTAGAAATGCCAGAAATGGACGGTTATACCTTAACCGCTGAAATTAAGGCTGATCCAAAATTATCACCTTTGCATGTGATCTTGCATACCTCTTTAAGTGGGGTGTTTAACCAAGCAATGATCGAAAAAGTGGGTGCTGATGATTTTATTGCAAAATTTAACCCAGATGAATTAGCGACAGCTGTGAAGAAGTGGGTTCATTGTGATTAATTATTTATAGGTGGTATTACTTTGGAAAATAAGCATTTACAACAAAGCGAATACGATCAATTCCGCTCTTTTTTAGAGCAACAATGTGGCATTGTGCTTGGCGATAATAAACTTTATTTAGTTAAAAGCCGCCTTGCGCCGCTTATGGCGCGTTTTAATGTTGAGTCTTTATCACAGTTGGTAAGTAAAACACTAAGCCCTCATGAGAGGCAGCTTCGTGCCGCTGTCGTTGATGCGATGACAACCAATGAAACGCTTTGGTTTCGTGACCAATATCCGTTTGAGTTATTGAAAACAAAACTATTTCCTGAGCTTAAAGATGTGCGTAGGCCACTAAAAATATGGTCAGCGGCAAGTTCATCAGGACAAGAGCCGTACTCAATTGCCATGTCGGTTGCCGAGTTCCAATCTAAAAACCCAGGCGTATTAAAGATGGGTGCGCAAATTATTGGCACTGATATCTCTAATACCATGCTTGATATGTGCAAGAATGCTGAGTATGACTCGCTGGCGCTCGCTCGTGGCTTGTCGATGGAGCGTCGTCAAAAGTTCTTTAAGGACAGCGGTAATGGAATGGCTCAGGTAGTTGACCCTATACGTAAAATGGTCAGCTTTAGACATTTAAACTTACTCGATTCATATGCCCTAATGGGCAAGTTTGACATCATATTTTGCCGTAATGTGTTGATTTACTTTTCACCAGAAGTAAAAGCTAAAATCATTTCGCAATTTGCTCAAGCTTTAAACCCGAAAGGTTACCTGTTTTTAGGTGCGTCAGAATCAATGGCGGGCTTAAGTGATAGCTTTGATATGGTTCGTTGTAACCCGGGTATCATCTATCAGAAAAAGTAAACTCTCCTTAGCAACCTAGTCCTTAGGTTGCTAAATTTATCTATTTTTCAGTCTGTTACATAAATATAATCATCTCTTTATTCTTGGCTTAGCTTTTGCATTAACCACTGCAGAGTCAATTTTTTGGAGATGGTTATGGCTATCAGTTTTGATAAAGCATTTGGTGTTCATCCTCATGCGATGTTGATCCGTTCACAACGCGCTGAGTTATTAGCGACAAATATCGCTAATGCTGATACGCCGGGCTATAAAGCGAAAGATATCGATTTTGCCTCGGCATTAAAAGCGGCAAAAAGCAACCAACAAGGCGGCAATAGCATGGTAAGAACCGATGCTAAACATATTGCCGGGGGCAGTCGTTTTGTTGGCAGTGCAGAAATGTTTCGTACGCCAAATCAAGCAGATACAGGTGATGGTAACTCAGTCGATATACAAGTGGAACGAAACTTGTATGTACAGAACTCATTAGAGTATCAGGCAAGCCTGCAATTTATGAGTAGTAAAATTAAAGGCCTTAAAAAAGCCCTCGGTAGTCAAGGAGCTTAATCATGAGTTTGTATAATGTTTTTGATATTTCAGCAACCGGTATGAGTGCGCAAAATGTTCGCTTAAATACCACAGCCAGTAATATTTCGAATGCGAATACGATTAGTTCCAGCCAAGATCAGACATACCGAGCGCGCCATCCTGTTTTTGCTGCAGAGCTGACTAAAGCGTCATCATCACAAAGCAATCCTCAGGGCTCTTCTGTTGGCGTTAAAGTATTAGGTGTTGTAGAGAGCGATAAACCTCTGCAAATTGAATATAACCCGAACCACCCAAGTGCGGATGAAAATGGTTATATCTACAAACCTAACGTTAATGTTGTAGAAGAAATGGCAAATATGATTTCAGCCTCTCGCTCTTACCAAACAAATGTGCAAGTTGCTGATGCAGCTAAGCAAATGTTAAGTAAAACACTGTTGCTTGGGCAGCGGTAACCGAGGATAAGTTATGAGTAACGACATCAGCAGTGCGTCATCAACGTATTTAGATAATTTACGTTGGCAAGACAATCAAAATAAAACAGAAGAGAAAGATGATACTTTAACGCAAGAAGACTTCTTCTCACTTTTAACACAACAGTTGTCGTTTCAAGACCCAAGCAAGCCTGCTGACAACGATCAAATGATTGCGCAGATGACGAATTTCACTATGGCTGAGGGTATTTCAAACTTAAATGAGAAGTTTGAATCACTAACTGCATCAATGACATCTAACTCTGCGTTACAGGCTTCAACGCTTGTTGGTAAGCAAGCGTTACTTGAGTCTGACACCATTGATTTTGATGGCGAAAATCTCGCTAAAGGTTCTGTGGTTGCAGAGACTGCTGTTGAATCTTTAACGTTGAGGATCACGGATTCATCGGGTCAGTTAGTACGCACCATGGAACTTGGTTCGCAATCAGCGGGTGCACTTCGTTTTGAGTGGGATGGCAAAGATAACGATGGCAATGTACTCCCAGAAGGTGAGTATGACATCAGTGCTGAAGGCTTTGTAAATGGAGACTACAGCAGTATGCCTATGGCGACCTTTAAGAATATTGAAAGTGTCAATATTAATGGCGCAAGCGGCATTATCGTAAATACAAAAGAGGGTGCGGTTAGGCTAACTGATATAGCTGAAATCGCATAAGTAAAAAAGGTTTGGGTTAGCTTAGGCTAAGAGATAGGTTAGAGGTGAGTTATGAGCTTCAATATTGCATTAACAGGCTTAGCAGCCGCGCAAAAAGATTTAGACGTTACAGCAAATAATATTGCTAACGTTAATACTACGGGCTTTAAAGAGTCTCGTGCAGAGTTTGCTGATGTGTACGCATCATCAGTATTTAGTTCTGGTAAAACAAAAAATGGTGATGGTGTAAGAACAACAATGGTGGCACAACAATTCCACCAAGGTTCGTTGTCTTTCACAAATAACTCGCTCGACTTAGCGATCACTGGTGAAGGTTATTTCGCAATGGCGAATGACCTAGGTGCGCAAGACTTCACATATACTCGTGCAGGTGCGTTTAAATTAAACCAGGATAACTTCATTGTTGATGCAAGCGGTAACTACTTACAAGGTTTCCCTGTTGATGAAGCAACCGGTGATACCACTTCTGTAAGCTTAAGTACATCTTCGGCGTTACAAATTCCTGATGCGTCAGGTTCACCGCGTGCAACCACGAATGTTTATTCATCATTTAACCTAGATTCACGTGCCTCTGCGCCAACAGTGACACCGTTTGACCCTGAAGCAAGTGCTACATATAACAGTTCAACATCAACAACTGTGTATGATTCATTAGGTGAACCACATATTTTACAATTCTTTTTTGTGA
The DNA here is from genome assembly GCF_040104395.1 of Pseudoalteromonas sp. BZA4. NCBI lineage: Bacteria > Pseudomonadati > Pseudomonadota > Gammaproteobacteria > Alteromonadales > Pseudoalteromonadaceae > Pseudoalteromonas > Pseudoalteromonas sp. BZA4. Next base: position 4,429 of record NZ_JBECOT010000016.1, on the reverse strand, counting down.
AAACAGACTCAGCGACAACAGGTAATGAAAATGAATGGGAAGTGTATGCAACACTTGATGAAAAACCATTTGATGCAAGTGGTGTAGAGCAAACAACAACGCCTTATACACCACTAACTACATTCCAATTTGATTCAAGTGGTTTACCACTTAACACGGATGGTGTTGCTAATACTGATGCATCATTTAACCCATTAACTTTACCAAATGGCGCAGGCGCTGCGACAGGTTTATCTGACTTACTATCTAATGGTGCTAGTTTCCCTGATGATGTAACGATGAACTGGCGTGATGAAGCGGCAACAGCGAACAAAGTACCTACTCAATATGCTAGTAACTTTGAAGTAAAAGCACTTGAACAAGATGGTGCGACTGTAGGTCGTCTATCAGGTATCGATATCGGTTCTGACGGTAAAATTGTTGCTTCGTACAGTAATGGTGACACTTCATTCTTAGGTCAAGTTGCCATGGTACGCTTTTCGAATTCACAGGGTTTACAACAAGTGGGTGATACTTCTTGGAAGAAGAGTTTAACGTCAGGTGAGCCTATTGCTGGCGAACCAGGTTCAGGTACATTGGGTTCAATTAACTCATCTGCGCTTGAACAATCAAACGTAAACCTAACTAACGAACTTGTTGACTTGATTAGTGCGCAGCGTAACTTCCAAGCAAATTCACGTGCGCTTGAGGTTAACTCAACACTACAGCAAAACATCCTACAGATCCGTTAATTTTAACGGCTCTAAGCTTAATCCGACACGAAGGCTGCTCCCTCTATTGGCAGCCTTTTTTCATTCTAATTATTCATTTTTCTCTTCTATTTTAGCGTCAATTTTACTTTGGCACTTTTATTGCATTTCTTAGTTATCGTATTTTTAGTGAGTCAATGTTATGGACAAAATGGTCTACATTGCCATGTCGGGTGCTAAGCAAAGTTTGCGAGGTCTTGAACTCAAGGCCAACAACCTTGCTAATGCTAACACCACTGGCTTTAAAGCTGATTTTGCACAAGCTCGCTCTATGCAAGCCTTCGGTGAAGGTCTGCCATCTAGGGTGTTTGCAATGCAAGAACGCCCTGGATCTAATATGGAATCGGGTGGTTTTGTTGAAACTGGCCGCGAGCTTGATATCGCGATGAGTGACCGTGGTTGGTTGAGTGTACAAGATGCATCAGGCAATGAGGCGTACACCAAAACTGGCACATTAAACATTACTCCAGATGGTGCGTTGATCACTAGCCACGGCCGTCAAGTAATTGGCGAAGGTGGTCCAATCATTTTGCCATTACCTATCGAGAAAGTTGAGTTTAGTGAAGACGGTGCTATTCAGGTTCGCCCACAAGGAGCGCCAGCAAACTTTTTGGAAGTGGTTGATCGCTTAAAAGTGATTGAGGCTGATAACACTCAGCTTGAAAAAGGTAATGACGGTTTATTTCGACCAAAAGAAGACATGTTGGTCAATGACCTTTGTGGTTTTTGTGATATTTCACCAAACGTAAAAGTACTGTCGGGTACGCTTGAAATGTCGAACGTAAACCCAGTACATGAAATGGTCGACATGATCAGCAATCAACGCCAATTTGAATTACAAGTTAAATTAATGAAAACAGCCGAAGAGCTCGACGAGCGTCAAGATCAGCTGTTACGCATTGTTTAAGATGACTGAGAGGGTAGAGTTATGAATCCTGCATTATGGATCAGTAAAACCGGGCTTGACGCCCAGCAAACCGATATTTCGGTGATCTCAAATAATCTCGCGAATGCCAGCACGGTCGGTTACAAAAAAAGCCGCGCCGTATTTGAAGATTTACTATATCAAAACATCAATCAACCAGGTGGTCGTTCATCTCAAGACACTGAAATGCCATCGGGTTTAATGCTTGGTGCAGGTGCCAAAGTGGTAGCTAACCAAAAGAACTTTTCACAAGGTAACATGCTTACCACAGAAAATTCATTGGACTGGATGATCTCAGGTCCTGGTTTTTTTGAAGTGCAATTGCCAGATGGCAACATTGCCTATTCACGTAATGGTCAATTCACCACTGATGAAGATGGCCGTATTGTGACCTCGGGCGCAGGTTTTCCATTACAGCCGGAAATGAACGTACCAGACGATGCACAATCAATTACTGTTTCGCAAGACGGTGAAGTGTCGGTACGTATTTCAGGGCAAGCAGAGAACGTAGTAATCGGTCAGCTAACAATTAGTGACTTTATTAATCCATCAGGTCTTGAGCCAATGGGGCAAAACTTATACACAGAAACCGCGGTGAGTGGTGCGCCTGTGCAAGGTAACCCAGGTATCGATGGTTTAGGTACTGTGGTTCAAGGTTCACTAGAAACGTCTAATGTGAATGTAACAGAAGAACTCGTTAACTTGATTGAAACACAACGAATTTATGAAATGAATTCAAAAGTGATTTCAGCGGTTGATGAAATGCTTAGCTACATCAATCAACAGCTTTAATGGCTAGGAGGCAGCATGCGTAATATTATCTTAGTCACATCGGCAGCATTAATGCTGGGTGGTTGTATGACAACGCAAAATCATCATGTGGTTCAGGATGACCCTTACTATGCGCCTATGTATCCGGAGCCAACAACAGAGCCAATGGTTCCAACGGGTTCGTTGTTTGATAGTTATTCAGCAGATGACTTGTACTCAGATAAAAAGGCATTGCGCGCTGGTGATATCATCACGGTTAAATTGCAAGAATCAACGCAAGCCACCAAAGCCGCTAAAACCGAAACCGATAAAGAAACGGACGCTAGTTTAGATCCTGTTATTGGGCTTGGTGGCAATCCAGTTAACATTGGCGGTGATAGCATTCAGTTTGGTATTGGTTCAGGAGCATCGTTTAAAGGTGATTCAAAGTCTAACCAATCGAATAGCTTATTTGGCGATATTTCTGTCAATGTGATGCGTGTTTTACCTAATGGAAACTTGGTTATTCGCGGTGAAAAATGGCTTACTTTGAACACAGGTGAAGAGTTTATTCGCTTAGAAGGCTTAGTTCGTCCTGAAGATGTGCAAGCAGATAACACGGTCACATCAAACCGTATTGCTAATGCGCGAATTCAATACTCAGGTAAAGGGCAAATTCAAGAAACGCAAAGTGCAGGTTGGCTGTCTCGTTTCTTTAGTAGTTCGCTTTTCCCATTTTAGAGGAATAAAGTCATGACTGGGTTTAAATACATCATCGCTCTTTGCTTAATTAGCCTGCAGTTTTCTGCACAGGCTGAGCGAGTCAAAGATGTATCTATGGTTGAGGGTGTTCGCTCAAACCAATTAGTGGGTTATGGTTTGGTTGTCGGTTTGCCCGGCACAGGTGAACAAAGCCGATTTACTCAACAAAGCTTTAAAGCCATGTTGAATGGCTTTGGTATCACTTTACCTGATAGCTTAAAACCTAAGATTAAAAATGTTGCAGCTGTGGCTGTACATGCAGAATTACCAGCATTCAGAAAACCCGGTCAAACCATTGATATCACGGTGTCGTCTATCGGTAGTGCGGGTAGTTTACGTGGCGGTACCTTATTACAAACCTTCCTAAAAGGGGTTGATGGCAATACCTATGCGATTGCACAAGGCAGCTTAGTCGTTGGTGGCCTAGGTGCGGAAGGAGCAGATGGTAGCCGTGTAATTATTAACACACCAACAGTGGGCCGTATTCCAAACGGTGCCATTGTAGAGCGTGCTATTAAGAGCCCGTTTATGCAAGGTGACTACATTACTTTTAATTTAAATCGCCCAGACTTCACAACGGCTAAACGCTTAGAGCAAACGATTAATGATTTAGTGGGTCCTGATAGCGCTCAGGCAATCGATGCAGCGTCAGTACGCGTGTTAGCACCGCGTGATGCATCTCAACGTGTTGCTTATTTGTCGACACTTGAAAACTTAGAGTTTAAGCCAGCAGACACAGCAGCAAAAATTATTGTTAACTCGCGCACAGGCACAATAGTAATTGGCAAAAATGTGAAGCTACAGCCTGCGGCTATTACTCATGGTGGTTTAACGGTCACCATTGCTGAGCAGCAAAATGTGTCACAGCCAAATGCCTTAAGTGATGGTGAAACCACTGTTACCAATCAAAGCATTATTGATGTGAACGAAGATGATTCACGTGCTTTTGTTTTCAATCCGGGTGTTAATCTAGATGACCTCGTTCGCGCAATCAATGAAGTGGGGGCCGCGCCGGGTGATTTAATGGCAATTCTTGAAGCTTTAAAAGAAGCGGGCGCGATAAACGGGCAACTGGTTATCATTTAAATTAAAACGCGCTTTCGAGCGCGTTTTTTGTTTTCGGCCCTAAACCACCTACTTCAGTAGGTGGTTATCATCATTTAGGCTTTGCCTGAAAAAATACTCATGTTAATTCCTTACTTGATTTTTAGCGAAGTCATATAAGGAAAAACATGAGTAGATA